>CAMBHC010000318.1 GCA_945866285.1 Candidatus Sulfopaludibacter sp. SbA3
GAGATCGGCCTTCTTGTCGCGCAGCACCTTCAACAGCGCCGTGAACGTCGCCGGATCAAACTTGTGGCGCGCCAGGTAGGTCACGTCGATGCCGAACTCTTCAAGCGTGTCGGCCGACAGGTCCTTCTGGCGCAGGCTGATCAGCGAGACATTGAAGCGCGACTGGTCGAACCGCGGGATCATCCACGCGAACAGGCGCTTCACGCCGTGCATCCGTGAACCCTCCCAGCCGAGGTGGTCGCAGATGTGGACGACGTTCAGACGACGGGAGGCGGTCATAGCAGGCCCTCACTCCGATACCACGCCGCAGTGCGATGAATGCCTTCTTCCAGATCCACCTTCGGTGCGAAACCTAGCTCCGACTGCGCGCGAGTCGTATCAAAGGCGCGGCTCTTGGTATAGAAATCCACGCGGCGGCGGAAGATCGGCGGTTCAACGCGCAGCGGCACGCACACCATCTCGCACAGCAGGCCGGCGGTCCAGAACGGCCACACCGGCCAGTGCCGCTTCGGCGGCGCCACGTTCAGATCTTTCGCGACCAGTCCGACCAGCGTTTCAAGCGTGGTGTAGCGCGGGCCGGCGAGCAGGTAAGTGCGGCCGGTGGCGCCTGGCACGGTGCCACACAAGCGGAAGCCTTCGACCAGGTCCTCGACGAAGGTGAGGTGATAGAACACCTGGCCGTCGCCGATCATCGGAAAATTGCCGCGCGCGAGACCGCGGAACATCTTCAGGAAGCGCATGTCGCCGGGACCGTAGATGCCAATCGGCCGAGCCACGACCACCTCGAAGCCGGTCGCCTGGCCGTACTCGCGCGCCAGTTTCTCAGCCTCGAGCTTGGTGTCCTGGTAGACATCACCGGGATTAAACGGCGCGTCTTCGTTGGCCGGCGGATTCGCGATGTGACCGTGCACGCCACCGGTGCTGCAATGCACCACCCGGCGAGCGCCCGCGGTGCGCGCCGCCTCGAGCACGTTGCGGGTGCCATCAACGTTGATCGCGCGATAGGCGGCGTCGGGCTGGCCCGCTTCGCGATAGGTGGCGGCGATGTGATACACGACCTCGACGCCTTCTGACGCGCGCCGCATGGCAGCGGCGTTGGTCAGATCGCCTTCAGCGGCCTGCACACCAGCAGCGGCCAACGGCGAGCGATCGAATCGCGCGCGACTCTTGGGCCGCACCAGTGCGCGCACGTCATCGCCACGCGCCGCGAGCAACTTTGCCAGGTGGCCACCGGTGAACCCGGTCGCCCCGGTGACTAGCACCTTCACCGGCGCGCCAGCTCCGATGCCGACAAACCTGAAAGATGAAGGCGCTCGTAGGCCTGAGCGGTGCGGCGCACGTACGACTCGCGGCTGTACTTGTCCTGCGCGACGATCCGCGCAGCTGCCGACAGGCGCTCCCGCTGCTCGGGCTGTTCGATCAACTCGAGCACGGCCTGGGCGAATGGCTCGGCCTCGGGCGCGACGAGTTTCGCAATCTCCGGCGTCAGCACCTGCGTATGCGTCAACAGGTTGGTGGCCACAATGGGCTTGCCTGAACGCAGGTACGAATAGATTTTCAGCGGCGTGTTGGTCCCGCGAATCCGCGGCGACACCAGCAGATCGGCGGCCTGGACAAATCCTGGGATTTCACGGGCGGGCTGTTGACCGGTGAAAATCATCACGCGCGAGGCGCCACGAGCCTCGGCCCTCGCCTTCGCGGCTTCTACTTGGGCCGGTTCGCCACCGACCACCAGCACCCGCGCTTCGGGCCGCCGCTGGGCGATGATCGCAGCTGCGTCGACCAGCATGTCCACGCCCTGGTAGGCCTCGAACGTTCCGGTATAGAGCGCGAGCGGCGTGGCTGGTGCAATGCCCCAGAACTCCCTCACTTCGGCCGGCGTGCGACTGGGCGCCTCTTCAACATCGCCGCCCATCACGTTCTCGATCAGCAGCGCACGCTCGCCCACGCCCATCGCGGTGACGGTATCCTGCAGTTCCTGGCAGATGGTGATCACGACCTGGGACTTGTGCACCATCTGGCCTTCGGCCCAGGTGAACAAGGAATGCAGCGCGCCCGACTGGCTGTATTTGAAGTTGCTCAGCTGCTGCGGCAGGCTCGAGTGCATGTCGTAGAGGTGCGGAATACCGAGCCACCTGGCCAACCACACGCCGACCAGGCCCATCTCTTCGTGTGAGTGAATGGCGTCGTACCGATCGGCAATCACCCGCCGCAGGACGGTGAGCAGCATGAGCGCGTCGAGTACGAGCTTGGTGGCCGACGGGCCAATGCGAACCTTGCGGACGAACGGCGGACGCAGCGACCGAAAGATCCGCAAGTTCGGCAACTCGACATCCCGGCCGATCGGATACGTCACCAGATCGACGTGATGGCCGAGCTCGCCCAGTGTCTTGATCCGGTGGTACTCGCTGAACGGGGTCCCGCGCGGCTCAAAAAACGGCTCGGGCGCGAGCATCAGGATGCGCACGAGGCATGATATCTAACTGAGCCTAATGCAGTTAGACTACAATCACGGCTCCAGATACAGCCTTGTGAAATCCGTGGTGAAAGTCCTCGTACGCCTGCTCGTGAGCGCCGCGCTCCTGTATTTCGTGCTGCGATCGATCGACCTCGCCGCGCTCTGGCAGCGCGTGCAAGGGATGAATCCTGCCTGGATCGCACTGGCCCTGGGGTCATTCGTCTTTCTGCAATCCGTGTCGGTGTGGCGCTGGCATCGACTGCTGCGCGCGCAGCATATCGACATCACGTCGCGAGCGCTTACGGAATCGATCTGGGTCAGCCTCTTCTTCAACAACTTTCTGCCGAGCAACATCGGTGGTGATGTGGTGCGCATCGCGGACACCGCGAGCGCGGCCGGTTCAAAGACGCTGGCCACCACCGTCGTGCTCGTCGACCGCGTGCTGGGTCTCACCGCACTCATCATCGTGGCGTCGTTCGGCGCCTTCGCCGCATCGCTGGTGGGTATTCATGTGCCCGGCGCCCGTTGGCTGTGGATCGTAGCCGCCACCGGCGTGGCCGTGGCGATTCCTGTAATCGTGATACCAAAACTGACGGCGCACCTGTTGCGGCCCTTGCGCCTGCTGCGGAAGCCGTGGGTGGACGAACGCGTCCAGCGACTGGAAGACGCCATTATTCGCTTTCGAGAAGCGCCATCTGCACTCGTCGGGGCCTTCGCCGGGGCGCTGGTCGTCCAGACCACCATGGTGGCCTTCTATTTGCTCACCGCTCAGGGGCTGGCAGTGCCGCTGCCCGTTCTGTTAGGTGCCGTGCTCATCCCCGTCAGCCTGGCAGTGCAGATGGCGCCGCTCTCGATTAACGGTTTCGGCGTTCGTGAAGCGGTATTCGCGTTCTTTTTTCGTCGGTTCGGGCTCCCGATCGATGCTGCGGTGGCACTCTCCCTCGTGTCAACGGGCTTGGTCATGGGCTTGTCGCTCGCTGGTGGCTACATGTTCCTGCGGAGGCGCTGGGCCTAGCCGGGGCGTGTCAGGAAGAGTCATGGTGTAAAGGCGCGCGCAGTTGCGTCCGATACTCCATTTTCAGAGGGAACCCTGTAATGCGAAGACTCCTCCCCTATCGAGGGCTAATTGCACTGGTTGCAACCGTTTGCCTGGCTGGCTGCGAAGCCGCCAAGAGTGCCAACCCCACGGCCCCAAGCGTGGCAGGTCCTATTCCCGGTGTCTCGATTACCGCCCCGAAACCGCTCGAACCTGGCGCCGGTTCGACCCTGGTCTTCGGCGGCGAGCCGCCT
>CAMBHC010000319.1 GCA_945866285.1 Candidatus Sulfopaludibacter sp. SbA3
TGCGCTGGCGGCGGTCACTTTCGGGTGGCTGCTGATGCGGCAGGTCTGAGCCATGGTGCAGTGGCTGCGCCGCAGTTTCCTGGCCGGCCTGGTCGTGACCGTGCCGTTGTTCATCACGGTCGTCGCGCTGCTGTGGTTGTTCCGTTTCATCGATGGGGTGGCGACACCGCTATCGATGAACCTGTTCGGGCGGGAAGTGCCCGGAATGGGTGTGTTGATAACGGCGGCGGTCATCCTGCTGACCGGGGCGTTGGCGACCAACGTACTCGGACGCCGGATTCTGCGCCGCGGGGAAGCGTGGCTGCTGAACGTGCCGCTGTTCAAGACCGTGTATGCGCCGGTCAAGCAGCTGGTGGCGGCGTTTTCGCCAGATAGCGAGACGGGTTTCAAGAAGGTGGTCATCGTGGACGACTCGCGTCGCGGCCTGGTGCTGGGCTTCCTGACGCGCGAGTTCACGCTGGACCGGGGCAAGGGGCCGGAAGCGTTGGTGGCGGTGTATGTGCCGACCAATCACCTCTATCTTGGTGATGTCGTCGTTTACCCGCGCAGCCAGGCCTCTTTTCCAGACTTGTCGGTTGAAGATGGCGTGCGGATTTTCTTAACGGGCGGCATGGCGCTGCCTCCGCAGATCAGTACGAGGACAGGACACGATGGTGATGAGACTTCTCGATAGCGTCAGCCGGCTCGTTGGTGCGGTGTCGTTAGTGGTGGGGCTGGCGGTGCTGACGGCGCCGGTATTAATGGCCGCGCAGCCGGAGACGGCGGCGGAAGCCGCGCACCATCGCCCCGGCGGCGAGGTCAACATTCAGCTGCCGGACCTCAACCAGGGTGACTTCCTCGGCATGACCGGGCACCAGATCCTGCTGTCGGGCCTGGTGGTCTGCGTGCTGGGCCTGTTGTTCGGTCTGTGGACCTACACCGCGGTGAAGAACCTGCCGGTCCACAAGTCGATGGCTGACGTCTCGGCCATCATTTACGAGACCTGCAAGGCCTACCTGATTCAGCAGGGCAAGTTCCTGTTGTTTCTCGAGCTGTTCATCGGGGCGGTGATGGTGGCCTACTTCTCGCTCACCGGCCTTGAGCCAGGGCGCATCGCGATCGTCATCATCTTCAGCCTGATCGGTATTGGCGGCAGCTACGGCGTCGCGTGGTACGGCATCCGCATCAACACGCTGGCCAACTCGCGGACAGCGTTTGCCAGCCTGCAGGGCAAGGCGTTCCCGGTCTGCGACATCCCATTGCGTTCGGGCATGAGCGTCGGCATGATGCTGATCTCGGTCGAGCTGCTGTTCATGCTCGCGATCCTGCTGTTCATTCCCGGTGAGTACGCCGGCGTGTGCTTCCTCGGCTTCGCCATCGGCGAGTCGCTGGGCGCGGCGGCACTGCGCATTGCCGGCGGCATCTTCACCAAGATCGCCGACATCGGCTCCGACCTGATGAAGGTGGTCTTCAAGATCAAGGAAGACGATGCCCGCAACCCGGGCGTGATTGCCGACTGCACGGGCGACAACGCCGGCGACTCCGTCGGTCCCACCGCGGACGGCTTCGAAACCTACGGCGTCACCGGTGTCGCGCTGATCACCTTCATCATGTTGGCGGTCAAGGATCCGTCGGTCCAGGTGCAGCTGCTGGTGTGGATGTTCATGATGCGCGTCATGATGGTGCTGGCCTCGGCCGGCTCTTACCTCGTGAACAACGCCGTGGCCACGAACAAGTACGCCAACCTCGAGAAGATGAACTTCGAGGCGCCGTTGACCTCGCTGGTCTGGCTCACTTCGATTGTCTCGGTGGCGCTCACCTACGTGCTGTCGTACCTGCTGATTCCGAACCTCGGCGGCAATCGCGACCTCTGGTGGCAGCTGTCGTCGGTGATCACCTGCGGCACGCTGGCGGGTGCGATCATTCCCGAGTTCGTGAAGGTGTTCACGTCGACGCATTCCGCGCACGTGAAGGAAGTCGTGACCTCGTCGCGCGAGGGTGGCGCGTCGCTCAATATTCTGTCGGGGCTGGTGGCCGGCAACTTCAGCGGCTACTGGCTGGGCCTGACGATCATGGGCCTGATGACGGTGGCCTACCTCGTGTCGTCGCTGGACCTGACGTCGACCATGATCAACGGCGAGGTGATGATGGTGGCGCCGGCGATCTTCGCCTTCGGCCTGGTCGCCTTCGGCTTCCTCGGCATGGGGCCCGTGACCATTGCCGTCGACTCCTACGGCCCGGTCACCGACAACGCGCAGTCGGTTTACGAGTTGTCGCAGATTGAAGAAATCCCCGGCATCGAGCAGGAGCTCCAGAAGGAGTACGGCTTCAAGGTCAACTTCAAGGCGGCCAAGGAACTGCTCGAAGAGAACGACGGTGCGGGCAACACCTTCAAGGCGACCGCCAAGCCGGTGCTGATCGGCACGGCGGTGGTCGGCGCGACGACGATGATCTTCGCGATCATCATGGCGCTGACCGGCGGTCTCACCGACCAGATGGCCATCAGCAAGCTGTCGATTCTGCACCCGCCCTTCCTGCTGGGCCTGATCACGGGCGGCGCGGTGATCTACTGGTTCACCGGCGCCTCGATGCAGGCGGTCACCACCGGTGCCTACCGAGCGGTGGAGTTCATCAAGGCCAACATCAAGCTCGACGGTGCGACCAAGGCGTCAGTTGAGGACAGCAAGAAGGTGGTCGAGATTTGCACCGTCTACGCGCAGAAGGGCATGTTCAATATTTTCCTCGGCGTGTTCTTCTCGACACTGGCATTTGCCTTCGTTGAGCCGTTCTTCTTCATCGGCTACCTGATTTCGATCGCACTGTTCGGCCTCTACCAGGCCATCTTCATGGCCAACGCCGGCGGCGCGTGGGACAACGCGAAGAAGATCGTCGAGACGGAACTGAAGATGAAGGGCACGCCGCTCCACGACGCCTCGATTGTCGGCGACACCGTCGGCGACCCGTTCAAGGACACGTCGTCGGTGGCGATGAACCCGGTGATCAAGTTCACGACGTTGTTTGGCCTGCTTGCGGTCGAGTTGGGTGTCTACCTGGGCACGGGCGCCCCGCTCACGCTTGGCCTGTCGGCGGTGTTTTTCGTCGTCAGCATGTATTTCGTTCACCGCTCGTTCTACGGAATGCGGATCGAGTCAAACTAAGCACGGAACTTGTAATTATTGGTAATCATGGGGAATTTACATGGTTTCCAACCCATCAAGCCGTTGACTCTGGGCTTCAAGCACGACTAGAATCTGCGGACGTCACGAGAGGGGTCAGATGCGAGAGGGTCAGGCCCCGTCGCAGTAAAAAGACGGGTCTGACCCTCTCGCATCTGACCCCCCCCGTGTTTTTTCGAAGGCGCCGGGGCATTTTTCAGGGAGCCGATTCCTGGAACCGGTGTCTAATCCAAGACCCGGCCAGTAAATTGACTGGGAATCCGGCGTTGACAGCGGTTTTCGACGTTGGGATAATCGGCGCTCTTTTGGCGTCGTTGTTTTTTAAGACGAATGAGCCGTCGGGCTTGTTCGGCGGGCAGCAGGAGGAACAGTGCCACGCGACATGTTTGGTGATGTCGTCGATCCGTCCATCAAGATGGGCAACAAGATGTGGTACACCGTGCCACTCACCATGTTGGTCCAGGCGGTCGTCGTCGGGGCGTTGATTATCGTCCCTTTGATGGCGACAGGCTTCATGCCTACGCCGCCATCGATGATGGCGTTCGTGTCGGCACCGCCGCCGCCACCGCCACCGCCGCCCCCCCC
>CAMBHC010000320.1 GCA_945866285.1 Candidatus Sulfopaludibacter sp. SbA3
CAACATGCCCGCAGTCAGTGCAAACGCGAGGCCCGGTCTCAATCTGCGGATTTGCGCGTGGTCCGGCCACTCGCGCCCTCCGGGGGTCGCAGTTTTTTCAGGTAGAATGCCAGTCGAATGCTGCGTTTTTTGACTGCCGGCGAATCACACGGCCAGGGCCTGGTCGCGATTATCGAAGGCCTGCCTGCCGGACTCACGAGTGATCTCGACGCGATGACGGTTGAGTTGCGCCGTCGCCAGGGCGGCTACGGCCGCGGACGCCGCATGGCCATCGAGTCGGACCGTGCCGAGGTGCTGTCGGGTGTCCGGAGAGGCCGCAGCACGGGCGCCCCGATCGCCCTGCTGGTCCGCAACAAGGACTGGGAGAACTGGCAGAACACGATGCACGTGGAGCCGCAGGCTCCCGCCGGTTCGACCGGCGCGAATCGTGCCGCCGTGGTGCGACCGCGACCCGGCCACGCGGATCTTGCGGGCGCCCTCAAGTACGACCACGACGATATTCGCGACGTCCTCGAACGCGCGAGCGCGCGCGAGACTGCCGCCCGTGTCGCCGCCGGCGCCATCGCGCGGCAGTTGCTGGCCGCCATCGGCTGCGACATCACCAGCCACATCACCGGGATTGGCCCGGTCGTCGTGCCCGCCGGCACGCGTGTCGCCTTCGAGGCTGCGAAGGCGATGGCTCTCGAGGCGCCGCTGCGCTGCACGGACCCCGCCCTCGAGCAGCAGATGATGGCCACCATCGATGCGGCTAAAGAAGCCGGCGACACCTTGGGCGGTTCGTTTGAGGTAATCGTTCGCAACCTTCCGGTGGGACTCGGCAGCTACGTGCAATGGGATCGCAAGCTGGACGGCCGGTTGGCGCAGGCGGTGATGTCGATTCCGGCCATCAAGGCCGTGGCGATTGGCGAAGGGGTCGAGGGGGCGCGTCGCCCCGGCTCACAGGTCCACGATGAGATTCTCGCGGATGCGACTGCCGCCGCCGCGGGCGCGCCCGTACTGCGCCGACCCACCAATCGCGCGGGCGGCCTCGAAGGCGGCGTCACGAACGGTGAAGAGTTGCGCGTCACCGGCTTCATGAAACCGATCGCGACGTTGATGAAGCCCCTGCGCTCGGTCGATCTGACGTCCATGGCGGACGCGCCGGCGGCCATCGAACGCAGTGACGTGTGCGCGGTGCCCGCGGCCGCGGTGGTCGCGGAAGCCATGGTCGCCCTGGTGCTGGCCGATGCCGTGCTCGACCGGTTCGGTGGCGATTCCATGACCGACCTGCTCGCGCGGGTGAGTAGCACCGGCGGCAAGATTCGCGCCCGTCTCTCGCGTCGTCCCGCTCAGGCCGAGGCCTGATCGGTGCTGCGTCCCATCCTGCGGCTCGGAGACTCGATCCTGACGGACCCGGCTCGGCCCGTCGAGGCGATCACGCCGGAGATCAAGACCCTGATCGATGACATGATCGAGACGATGTATGCCGCGCCAGGCATCGGATTGGCGGCGCCGCAAATCGGCGTCTCGCTGCGCATCTTCGTGGTGGACCTTTCGGTTGGCCGGGACCCGGCTGGCCTGTCGGTGATGCTCAACCCCGAGTTCGTGGCACGCGAGGGCATGCAACTGGAAGAGGAGGGCTGCCTCAGCGTCCCTGGCTTCACCGCCACGGTGGCCCGGCCGAAACGCGTGGTCGTCAAGGGACTGAATCGGCACGGTGACGAGCACCAATTGGAGGGGACCGGCTTGATGGCGCGCGCGCTGCAACACGAAATGGATCACCTGAACTCGTGCTTGTTCGTCGACCGGCTGCGCGGCATCTCGCGCGACTTGATCGTCCGCAAGATCAAGAAGCTGTCGAAAGCCGGCAAGTGGTGAACCGCTAATGGCGCTCCGCGTGGTCTTCTTCGGCACGCCGGCGTTTGCCGTGCCGACGCTCGAGCGGTTGGTGCATTCGCACCACGAAGTGGTCGGTGTGATCAGCCAGCCCGATCGCCCGCGGGGCCGCGGCCAGCAAATCAGCGAGGCGCCGGTGAAGGCCCTGGCCGTCTCGCTTGGACTGCCGGTGTTGCAACCAGAGCGACTGGCCCGCGACCTGTTCGAGTCGGCGTTCACCGCGTTGCGCGCCGACATCGGCGTCGTCGCGGCCTACGGAAAGATCCTGCCCGACTGGCTGCTCGCGAATCCGCGTCTCGGATTGATCAATGTGCATGCCTCCCTGCTGCCGCGTTATCGCGGCGCCTCGCCGGTGCATCGCGCGGTCATTGGCGGTGCCGCGGAGACCGGTGTCACGATCATGCGCGTGGTCAAGGCCCTTGATGCCGGACCCATGCTGTCGCGGGTGCGTATCCCAATTGGCGCAGACGACACGACGACCACGGTTGAGACCGAGCTGGCAAGCCGCGGCGCGGAACTGCTCCTCGCCACGCTGGCTGACCTCGAGCACGGGCGCGCCACCGAGACTCCGCAGGACGAGACGTTGGTGACCTACGCCCCCAAGCTCACCAAGTTGGAAGGCCAGGTGGACTGGCGGCGGCCGGCACACGAGGTGCACAACCTGGTGCGCGGCCTGTGGCCCTGGCCGCATGCCTACGGATTTCTCGGGGACACCCGATTCATCCTGCATCACTCGCGCCTGTCGCCACGAGTGGCAGATGCGGCCGCCGGCACGATTCTCGCGGCCTCCACCACCGACGGCCTGCACGTCGCCTGCGGGGATGGCGCGATCGAGATTCTCGACTTGCAGCTCGAAGGCAAACGCGTCATGAGCGCGCGCGACGCGATGTCCAGTCCGCTACTGAAGGCGGGCGCCCGCTTTTCAACGCCATGATTGCCCTCGCGCGTGTGGCGGCACTCGAGGCACTTCGCCAGATCGGCGAAGAGCGGCTCAACATGGGCGAGGCCGTCGATCGCGTACGCAAGCCGCTGACTGATGAGCGCGACCGCGCGCTGCTGCTGGAGATTGTGTCCGGCACATTGCGGATGCGTGCCGCGATCGACCACCAGTTGGCGCTGCGGTTGACCCGGCCCCTGGCGCGCCTTGATGGCTTGGTCCGCGACATCCTGAGGATGAGCGCCTTTCAGCTGATGTACCTGACGCGCACACCGTCGTCCGCGGTCATCAATGATGCGGTGGACCTCACCCGCCGTGGCGGCAAGACGAGCGCGACGGGACTGGTGAACGCCGTCCTGAGGGGACTCAATCGCGAGCGGCAGCGCCTGGTCTTTCCACAGCGGCCGGGTGATGCATCCGACCTGGCGGCGATGACCAGCTATTTCGGCGTCGTGCACTCACATCCAGAGTGGCTGGTCGCGCGGTGGCTGCGCCGCTACGGCATCGCCGACACCGAACGTTGGCTGGAGTTCAATAACCAGTCTTCCGGCGTGTGCCTGGCGCCGAATCGTACCCTCGCGTCGCGTCAGGCCCTGGCTGAGGAACTGGCCGCCGACGGGGTCGAGACGCAACTGACCCCGCACGCGACCCACGGCTTGCATGTGATGGCTGGCCCGGCCCTGGCCACGCGCGCCTTTCGCGAAGGCCGCTGCCTGGTGCAGGACGAGGCGTCACAGTTGATTGGCGAACTCGTCGGCGCCGAGCGCGGTGAGCGCGTCCTCGACCTGTGCGCGTCACCAGGCGGCAAGACCGTGCTGTTGGCCGCCGACGTCGGGCCGACGGGGCTGGTGGTGGCATGCGACGTGCGACGCCATCGGCTGCGCGTATTGACTGACACGCTCGCCCGCTG
>CAMBHC010000321.1 GCA_945866285.1 Candidatus Sulfopaludibacter sp. SbA3
CGCCTTCGCCGAGGCTTCGGCGAGACAGGTCAGTCGATTAGCGGCACCGGCGTCACCGCATCCTGGTCGGACTCGCCGGTCCGGATGCGGTAGATCTTCTCAATCGGCAGCACCATGATCTTGCCATCGCCGACCTCTCCGGTGCGGGCGGCGCTGAGGATGATGTCAACCGTCGGCTGCACGAAGTGGTTCGAGACGCCAATCTCGATCCGCACCTTCTCGGCCAGCGCCATCTTCACGCTGGTGCCGCGGTAGTTCTCGACGTGCTCAATCTCGCCGCCGTGCCCTTGTACCCGGCTGATGGTCAGGCCGCGGACGTCGGCATGAAACAGCGCCTCGAGGACGTCGCTCAGTTTCTCGGGACGAACGATCGCGACGATGAGTTTCATCGCCGGCCTCCACCCTGCGCCACGACCACGTCGCCGACGCCGTGGGTAATGGACGTTGCCTTGGGCTTCACCAGGATGGCGCCGTCACCGTGCGTATACGCCTCTTCGCCGTGATCCGTGACGTCGAGACCCAGGCCCTCGTGCCGGTCGCCAAGGCGCAGCGGCATCACGAGCGACAGGGCCTTCAGCAGGACGAATGTCACGGTGCCACTGTATGCGAGCACGATGAACACGCTCGCGAATTGCGTCAGGACCTGGCCGGGGTTACCCCCAAGCAAGCCATTGGGCCCACCGCTCCACGCGGCTTCGGCAAACACGCCGGTGAGAATGGCGCCGGTCGCGCCGCCGAGGCCGTGCGCGGCCACCACGTCGAGCGAGTCATCAAGCTTGGTCTTGGCGCGATAAATCAGGGCGAAATAGCTGGGGAACGCACCGATGGCGCCCATGGCAATGGCCGAGGTCGGGCTGATGTAGCCGGCGGCCGGCGTCACGACGACGAGGCCGACGACTATGGCGGTGGCGGCGCCGACCGCCGTCACTCGGCCGCCCCGCAGCAGGTCGATGAGCGTCCAGGTGGCCAGCGTGGCAGCCGGCGCCAGCAGCGTGTTTGCAAACGCCAGCGTCGCCGTCGTCCCGGCCGACAGCGCGCTGCCGGCGTTGAAGCCGAACCAGCCAAACCACAGCAGCCCGGCACCGAGCATCGCGAAGGGCACATTGTGCGGGAGGATGGCGTGGCGGCCGTAGTCCTTGCGCGGGCCGACGACGAACGCGGCGACCAGCGCCGCCGAGGCCGCGTTCACGTGCACCACGGCGCCGCCGGCGAAATCGAGGGCGCCCATGGACGCCAGGAAGCCGCCACCCCACACCCAGTGGGCCACGGGCGCGTACACCACGATCACCCACAACGTGATGAACGCGAGATAGGCGTTGAACCGCATGCGTTCGACCACCGCGCCCGAGATCAGCGCCGGGGTGATGATGGCGAATGCGCCCTGGAAGCACATGAACAGCAGGTGCGGAATGGCGCCCTGCGCCTCGAGGCCAACGCCGCGCAGGCCGGCAAACGCCAGCGAGCCAATGGCCGGGTTGCCGGGCGCGAATGCCAGCGAGTAGCCAAGCAACGCCCACACCACGGCCACCGGGCCGAGGGCGACAAAGCTCATCATCATGGTGTTGAGCGCATTCTTGGAACGAACCAGGCCGCCGTAGAAGAACGCGAGCGCCGGGGTCATCAACAGAACCAGCGCCGTGGAAATAAGCATCCAGGCGATGTCGGCGTTATTCATCACAATATTGAATAGGTAGAGCCTCTCTCATGTCCAATACGAGAAAGTTGTGGTTTCCATCTGACGGCAAGGGGAAACCACCCGGTTTCCCGGCAGCCGTGGAATGATTAGCAACATCCCATATGGCTACCCGGACCAAGGCCCGTTTTGACTGGAGCGACCCGTTCCTCCTGGACCAGCAGCTCACCAACGAAGAGCGCATGGTGCGCGACAGCGCCCACGCCTACTGCAAGGACAAGCTCGCCCCGCGCGTGCTCGAGATGTTCCGCAAGGAACAGGCCGACCCGTCGATCTTCCGCGAACTCGGTGCCCTCGACATGCTGGGCATCGTCATTCCCGAGGAGTATGGCGGTGCCGGACTCGGCTACGTCGCATATGGATTGGTCGCGCGCGAACTTGAGCGCATCGATTCGGGCTTCCGCTCGATGATGAGTGTGCAGGGCTCGTTGGTGATGGTGCCGATCAACGAGTTCGGCACCGAAGCGCAGAAGAAGAAGTTCCTGCCGAAGCTCGCCACCGGCGAGTGGATTGGCTGCTTCGGTCTGACCGAACCCAACGCCGGATCCGATCCAGGCAGCCTGACGACGCGCGCGGTGAAGGTGGACGGCGGCTACCAGCTCACCGGCACCAAGTCGTGGATCAGCAACAGCCCGATCGCCGACGTCTTCATCATCTGGGCCAAGGACGATGCGGACGAGATTCGCGGGTTTGTGTTGGAGAAGGGCATGAAAGGCCTGACCGCGCCGCCCATCCACGGTAAGGTCGGCCTGCGCACCAGCATTACCGGCGAAGTGGTAATGGACAACGTGTTCTGCCCTGAAGAGAACGCGTTCCCGGATGTGAAGGGCCTGAAGGGTCCGTTCACCTGCCTGAACAGCGCGCGCTACGGCATCTCGTGGGGCGCGCTCGGCGCGGCTGAAGATTGCTGGCTGCGCTCACGCGAGTACGTGCTCGAGCGCAAGCAGTTTGGCCGGCCGCTCGCGGCGAACCAGTTGATCCAGAAGAAGCTCGCCGACATGCAGACGGAGATCGCCCTCGGCTTGCAGGGCTGCCTGCGGCTGGGCCGCATGAAGGAAGAAGGCACGGCGGCGGTCGAGCTCACATCGCTGCTCAAGCGCAACTCGGCCGGCAAGGCGCTGGACATTGCGCGCATGGCGCGCGACATGATGGGCGGCAACGGCATTACCGACGAGTTCGCGGTGATCCGTCACCTGGTGAACCTGGAAGTCGTGAACACCTACGAGGGCACCCACGACATCCACGCGCTGATTCTCGGCCGTGCCCAGACGGGCATTGCCGCGTTCGCGAATTGAGCATTCCCCTCTCGGTGCTCGATCTTGCGCCCATCGTCGAGGGCGGCACGGCAGCGCAGGCGTTCAGCAACGTGCTCGATCTCGCGCAGCATGCGGAAGCGTGGGGCTATAACCGCTTCTGGCTGGCCGAGCATCACAACATGCCCGGCATTGCGAGCGCCGCGACCGCGGTGTTGATTGGCCATGTCGGTGCCGGCACGAAGACCATTCGCATTGGCGCCGGCGGCATCATGTTGCCCAATCACGCGCCGCTCCAGGTGGCGGAGCAGTTCGGCACGCTGGCGTCGCTGTTTCCCGGTCGCGTTGATCTCGGACTGGGTCGCGCGCCAGGAACAGATCACGCGGCGGCCTACGCGCTGCGGCGCACGCTCAATACCAATCCCGAGGCGTTTCCCCAGGACGTGATGGAGGTGATGGACTACTTCCGCACGCCGCAGCCTGGGCAGCCGGTGCGCGCGGTTCCCGGTGGCGGTCTCTCGGTGCCGATTTGGATCCTCGGGTCGAGCACGTTCGGCGCACAGGTCGCCGCGGCGCTCGGCCTGCCCTGCGCGTTTGCATCGCACTTCGCGCCGGCGTTGCTGGACGAGGCGGCGGCGATTTATCGCGAGCGGTTCAAGCCGTCTGAGCATCTGCGCCAGCCCTACTTGATGCTCGGCGTGAACGTGGTGGCGGCCGACACCGATGACGAGGCGCGCTTTCTCGCGTCATCCGGCCGACAGTCGTTCGC
>CAMBHC010000322.1 GCA_945866285.1 Candidatus Sulfopaludibacter sp. SbA3
GGGCTCTGCCGATCGCGGCACTCCGGCTCGGTGCAGTGCCTGACGAAGTGGGTGCCGAAGCCGGGCCGCGTACCCAAGGCCGACGTGCGGGCCGCCGTCGAACGGGCCCTCGGACGCCTGCGCACGGAAGCGATCGACCTGCTGCAGTACCACGCGTGGAACTACGCCGACCCCAGTTGGCTCGAGACGCTCTACGACCTGCAGGACCTGAAGCGGGAGGGCCTGATTCGTGAGCTCGGGCTGACCAATGTCGATACCGCTCACCTGCGGATGGTGAGGGCCAGTGGCATCGAGGTGGTCTCGAACCAGGTCTCGTTCTCGCTGCTCGATCAACGCGCGGCCACGGGGCTCGCACCGTTTTGTGAGGCGTCTGGTGTTCGACTGCTGGCCTACGGCACGGTGGCCGGCGGGTGGTTGACCGAGAAGTGGCTGGGCCAGCCCGAGCCGGATTGGGAGCGCACCGGCACGTGGTCGATGATGAAGTACGGCCGCTTCTTGCGCGTGGCCGGCGGCCCTTCGACAGGCTCAGGGCCGTCCCGAGCTTCGTCGAGGGGCGGGTGGGAGGCGCTGCAACGTGTGCTCGCGGCGGCCGCGGTGGTCGCGGCCAGGCACGGGGTGTCGATTGCCAACGTCGCCACGCGCTACATCCTCGATCAACCCGGCGTGGCCGGCGTGATTGTCGGCGCGCGACTGGGCGAGCGGGCGCACATTGACGACACGCTGAAGCTGTTTTCGTTCACGCTCTCCGATGCTGACCGCGCGGCGCTGCGCGCGGCGCTCGACACACTGCAGCCGATCCCCGGCGATTGCGGCGACGAGTACCGCACGCCACCCTTTCTGACCGCGTCGGGGGATCTCAGTCACCACCTGCAGACGATGCCGTCACCGTATGCGTCGGTGGCCGGCGCCGACGGTCGCACCCGCTGCCTGACCGGCACGGTGTGGGAGACGGCCGCCGGTTTTGCCCGCGCGGTGCGGCACGGTCAGCACATCGCGGTGTCGGGCACTACCGCCACGCTGGGCGACCGCGCCATCGGCGGCCAGGACGCCGCCTCGCAGACGCACTTTGCGATCGACAAGATCGAGGGCGCCCTGCAATCGCTGGGCGCCGCCCTGACCGACGTGATCCGGACGCGGGTCTACGTACGACACGGGCACGACTGGGAGGCAGTGGCGCGGGCCCACGGCGCGCGCTTCGGCCGCATTCAGCCGGCGAACACGCTGGTCGGCGCCGAGTTGATCGGCGATGAGTACCTGGTGGAGGTCGAAGCAGATGCTGTCGTGGGCGTATGATTCGAGAATGATCAAGTACGGGCTTCTTGGCGCCATCGTGATCGCGGCGGCTGGCGTGCTCGACGCCCAGGCCCCGCCCTCCGCCTATCCGCAGCTGCTTACGATCTTCGCCGAGTGGCGGGCCTTCGAAGAGCCGCCTCGTCTGGGTGGCGGTGTGCCCGACTACTCGCCCGCCACCAACGCCCGTCGGCTGGCCGAGCTGGGCAAGTTGCAGGCGCGCTTGCAGGCGATCAACCAGGCAGGCTGGTCGATCCCGCAGCAGGTCGATCACCACCTGGTGCGCGCCGAGATGAACGGGCTGGAGTACCACCTGCGGGTGCTGCAGCCGTTCGCGCGCGATCCCGCGTACTACGCGTCGATCATCACCGGTGAAAGCGACACGCCTGCCAAGGAAGGGCCGGTCATCCACGGCGCGATCAAGCTCTACGACTATCCGATCTGGCCGCGCACCCAGCTCGACGTCATCCAGCCGCTGTCGCCAGCGCAGTCGGCCGAGCTCGCCACGAAGCTGCGAGCCATTGCCCCGCTGCTCGTGGCAGCTCGCCAGAATCTCGCGGCGGCCAATGCCAGGGACCTGTGGGTCGGCGGCGTTCGCGCCCTTGAAGAACAAGGCGCGGCGTTACGGACGCTGGCCATGCGCGTGCCGGCGAGTGATGGGGCGTTGGCGAGCGCCGCAGAGGCTGCTCGGGCCGCGACCGACGGCTTTGCCGAGTGGTTGCGGAGCGAAGCGCCGAAGAAAACGGGACCGTCGGGTATCGGCAAGGAGCAGTACACCTGGTACCTGCGCAACGTGCTGCTGTCGCCGCTGTCGTGGCAGGACGAGGTCGCCATCCTGCGCCGCGAACTGGCGCGCGCCGGCGCGTCGCTCAGGCTTGAAGAGAACCGCAATCGCCAACTGCCGCCGCTGCCGGTGGCCAACACGCCCGAGGCGTATGCCGCGCTGCAGGAGAAAGCGATCCCGCGCTACCTGAAGTGGATGGCCGACAACCGCATCCTCACCATGGAGCCGTGGATGGAGCGGGCCTTGCGCGAGCGCACGGCGCCGTACGCGGCGGAGGCCGATCGCAACTTCTTCATGCAGGCGACGCAGCGCGACCCCATTCCGCTGTGGACCCACCTGTATCACTGGTGGGACAACATGCGCATTCGGGTGGCGCCGCATGCCAACCCGATTCGCCGCGAGGCGCTGCTCTACAACGTCTGGATGAGCCGTGCCGAGGGCATGGCGACGGCGATGGAAGAGTGGCTGATGCACGCCGGCTTGTACGACGAGTCACCCCGGTCGCGCGAGATCGTCTGGATCATGCTGATCAACCGAGCCGCGCGCGGCCTGGGCAACCTCTACGCCCACTCGAACGACCTGACCATGGCGCAGGCCGCTGAGATTCATGTCACCGCGACGCCGCGCGGCTGGATGCGGCGCGATCCCCTGCTGGGCTTCGAGCAGCACCTCTACCTGCGGCAGCCTGGCTACGGCGCCAGCTACATCACGGGCGGACGGTTGATGGAAGAAGTGATTGCCGAGCGGGCCCGGCAGTTGGGCGACGCCTTCACGCTGCAGCGCGTGATGGATGAGATCAACCAGGCGGGCATGATTCCGCCGTCGCTGATCTACTGGGAACTGACCGGTGACGACCGCATGGTGCGCGAGTTACAGGCGGGACAGCCATTGCCGCCGCGCTGAACGCTCAGCCGTTGATCAGCGCGTTGAGCAAGGGGTGAAGGCGCGCCGCGAACGGGTTGGTCACGGTCACGCCGCGCCAGGTGAAGCCCTCTTGCAGGTCTTCGGACAGTAACAGCCGGCATTTCGCGTCGGCTGCCGCCGACAGCATCACCGCATCCCACAGGCTCAGTTGATGCGCATCGGCGAGGTCGGTGGCCGCCAACAGCACTTCGTTCGAGGTCTCGATCAGCGGGAACACATCGCCCCAACTGAGCACGGCCGCCGCGGCGTCGGCGCGCGACTTCCCGGCCTTGCGGACCAGCACCGTGAACAACTCGCCGAGTGCCTGCACCGGCAACAGCGTGGTCTCAGGAGGCAGCGCCTGCAGCAGGCTCACGGCCGCGTCGCGATTCCGCGCACCGTTGACGCCTTCGGCATAAGCGAGCACGTTGCTGTCGACCGCGACGTTCATTGACCGTCCTCGTACAGTTCGTCACGAGTCCAGCGTCCGGCGGTGACGGGCTGGGCCGCTGCCAGTCGCGCGAACAGGGTCTTGCGAGCCGACCGAACGACGGGCACGGCATCGGCGATAGGCACCAGTCGAGCAACCGGACGGCCATGGGACGTCACGGTGAACGAGACCCCGCCACGCACCTGCCGGAGGAGCGAGGAAAAATCCCGATTTGCGATAGCTGCCGATACGGACTTGCTCATAGGTGCGCCTCCATGAAGTAGTGATATTA
>CAMBHC010000323.1 GCA_945866285.1 Candidatus Sulfopaludibacter sp. SbA3
TGGCGTCAGGAACCGGTTCGAACATGAGCCGGTTCAGTGACCACAGGAACGCCGCCAACGTCTTGCCACTGCCGGTGGGCGCGAGAATGAGCGTCGATTCCCCACGGGCAATCGCCGGCCACCCGCGCTTTTGTGGCGTCGTGGCGCCCGAAAACACCGCCCCAAACCACTCCGCCACCGCCGGATGAAAGTGCGAGTCGAGGGTTGGCGCCGCCATTTGGGTTTGAGGATATAATGAGCGGCTACATGGGTGACGCTGGCGAAGGCCTTATTGATGCTGAAGCGCGCTTGCAAGAGCGCATGGACGAACTCGAGGAGAGCCGCAAGGTCGCCAAGGACAAGGGTCCCAAGGTCGACCCGGAAATTGTGCGGCAAACCGACTCGCTGCGACTGGCTCGCACCGAACTGCAGCGCCAGCTGGAACTGACGACGCACCCCGTGCGCCGCGAACAGATCGGCCACGCGGTGGCTGAGATCGAGCGCCGGCTGGCGGAAGTCGGGACCAAAAAGAAGAAATAACAAAGAACGAAGTGCGAATAACGAAAAGGCGGCCTTTTCGTTATTTGTTATTCCATCTTCGTTATTCTCTTCAGTGCGCTGGCGGACTCCGTTGGCGAACCGGGCCGCGTGTCTTTGTCGAACGCGCTCGCCCGGCGAATCGCCGCGCCCCGCCCTCGCCCCGAACCACCTTAATCGTCACGTCGCGTTCCAGGCGCACGTCCCACGCGCGAAACAGCGCGCCCATGCCATTGCCGAGGCGAGATGCGCAGGCCATCCGATGGCTCGGGCGGCAGGGTGCGGTGCGTGTGATATCCTTCACAAGCACGTAGAAAACCACGTGCGTGACATAATTCGCGGCACAAACGGGTGTCTTAAAACATGGTTGGCTGGGGCGGAATCCTACTACTTGCGGCCATCGGGGTCGGCTTCGGCATCGTCTCCGTGGTGCTGTCGTACTTCCTCGGTCCTCGCAATCCCACGCCCGAAAAGCTGGCGGCCTACGAGTGCGGCATGCCGCCGGTTGGCGACGCCCGCGAACGGCAGTCGGTGAAGTTCTATCTCATCGCGATGATCTTCCTGCTGTTCGACATTGAAGTCGCGTTCCTGTATCCGTGGGCGATGGCGATGCGCCAGTTGGGCTGGACCGGCCTGATTCAGATCGTCGTCTTTTTCCTGATCCTGGTCGTTGGCTACATCTATATCTGGCGCAAGGGCGTGCTCGATTGGGGTCCCGAGTTTGATCCCGACTACAAGCACGCGCCCAAACCCGGCCCTGCCGTCGTGAAGAGATACCGTTATGGGACTCGAAACTGATTACGAAATACCCGTCCTGACGACGTCCGCTGAATTCATGATTCAGTGGGCGCGCCGGTCGGCGATCTGGCCGGTGGCGTTCGGCTTGGCCTGCTGCGCGATCGAGATGATGGCGACCGGCGCCGGCCGCTACGACATGGCGCGCTTTGGCGCCGAAGTGTTCCGTGGCTCTCCTCGGCAAGCGGACCTGATGATTATTGCCGGCCGCCTGTCGCGCAAGATGGCGCCGGCGATGCGGCGCATCTACGACCAGATGCCCGAGCCCAAGTGGGTGATCTCGATGGGTGCCTGCGCGTCGTGCGGCGGCGTGTTCGACAACTACGCCATCGTGCAGGGCTCGGATCAAGTCGTGCCGGTTGACGTGTTCATTCCCGGCTGCCCGCCGCGTCCCGAGGCGTTGATCTACGGCATCGTGCAGCTGCAGAAGAAAATCGCCGCCTCGAAGCTCGATCAAACTCCCAGGATCCGCATCGCATGACCGCTGAAGAGATCATTGCCGCGATCGCGCCGGCCGTTCCCGGTGCGACGTTTGAGCCGCTGGCTTCGTCGGATTCGGCCATGACGCCCTCGCTGCTGGTGTCGGCGCCGCACATCGCGGCCGCCTGCCAGGCGCTGCAGGGGCCTGGCCTCGAATTCGTGGCCTTTTCCGACGCCACCGCGGTCGACTTTTATCCGCATCGCGATCCCCGGTTCGACCTGGTCTATCACCTCGTGTCGCCGCACCGCCGCGCGCGCGTGCGCTTGAAGGTGCGCATCAACAAGGACGTCGAGGTGCCGACGTTGACCGGGTTGTTTCCGGGCGCGGGCTGGCCGGAACGCGAGCTCTACGACCTGTTCGGCATCGTGTTCACCGGTCACGCCGACCTGCGGCGCCTGATGATGCCCGACGATTGGGACGGACATCCGCTGCGCAAGGACTACCCGGTGCAGCTCCGCAAGGACGCGCAGACCTACATGCCGCTGCAGGTCACGCAGGAAGAGTTCCAGGCGAACATGGAGCGCGATCGCTACCAGCGCACGACGGCCAAGCCGAAATGACGAACGATGCTCGCACCGCACGGGCGGCGGCGACCCTGCGCGCGGCGGCGCAGGCGCACGAACGGGCGGCGCAGGACGTTGGCAGCTTGACCCGCGCGACCGGGGCCATCGTGACGGCGCTGCAGAATGGCCGGAAGGTCCTGGCGTTTGGCAACGGTGGCAGCGCGGCCGACGCCCAGCACTTCGTGGCGGAATTGGTCGGGCGGTACTTGGTTGAGCGCCGGGCGTGGCCGGCAATCGCGCTCTCGACCGATACCAGTATCCTGACGGCGCTTGGCAACGACTACGGGTTCGATCGGGTGTTTGCGCGGCAGGTAGCGGCGCACGGCCAGGCGGGGGACATTGCGCTGGGGATTTCCACCAGCGGGAATTCGCCGAACGTGCTGCGCGCGCTCGAAGAAGCGAATCAGCGCGGGCTGGTGACCATGGCCCTGACGGGCCGGGGTGGCGAGGCCGGGAGAATCGCGGCGATTCACCTCGCGGTGGACGACGATCGAACGCCGAGAATTCAGGAAGTGCACATCACCATGTTGCACATCCTTTGCGAGCTGGTTGAGGAAGAGCTGAATGGCTGACGTTCGCACCGAGACAATGACGGTCAACATGGGCCCGCAACACCCCAGCACGCACGGCGTGCTGCGGCTGGTGCTGGAACTCGATGGCGAGACCGTGGTGTCGGTGGAGCCGACCGTCGGCTACCTGCACACCGGCATCGAGAAGACCTGCGAGCAGAAGAAGTGGCAGCAGGTGATCCCGCTCGTCGAGCGCATGGATTACCTCGGCGCCCAGTCCAACAGCCTGGCGTTCTGCCTGTCGGTGGAAAAAATGCTCGGCATCGACGAGAAGATGCCTGCCCGCGTCAACGCGATCCGCGTGCTGATCGCCGAGCTGCAGCGCATCAGCAGCCACCTGGTCTGGTTCGGCACGCACGCCATGGAGATCGGCGCGATTACCGGCCTGCTCTATGCGCTGCGCGAGCGCGAAATCGTCATGAACCTGAACGAGATGCTCGGCGGCTTCAGGTTCTTCCCCAGCTACATTCGCGTGGGCGGCCTGAAAGAAGACATCCCGCGCGGCTACAAGGAAGCGGTCAAGGCGTTTCTTGATCGGCTGCCGGGCAAGCTCGATGAATACGAAACGCTGATTACCAAGAACCCGATCTGGATGGACCGGACGCGCGGCGTCGGCGTGATCAGCTACGAGGATTGCTGCAAGTGGGGCCTCTACGGTCCGATTGCCCGCGCCGCCGGCGGCGACTACGACGTCCGTCGCGCCTTCCCGTACTGCGATTACGACACCTACGACTTCGACGTCATCGGCGC
>CAMBHC010000324.1 GCA_945866285.1 Candidatus Sulfopaludibacter sp. SbA3
CGGATGTCTCGCACGGCCGGCACACCCTCGAGGGCGCCGCGGAGGGTGTTGCGCAAATGCGCGCCGAGCACGCCGCTCCGCTTGATCAAGTCTTCGGACTGGTAGGACTGAATCGCCGCCAGGCCCGCCGCGCAGGCGAGCGGTGAGCCGCCAAAGGTGCTGCCGTGAGCGCCTTGCGTGAGGACATCGCGAATGGCCTTGGTATAGGCGAACGCGCCCATCGGGAACCCGCCGCCGAGGCCCTTGGCCAGGCACATGATGTCGGGTTCGATGCCGGCATGCTCGACGGCGAACCATTTGCCGGTGCGGCCGAAGCCGGTCTGAATCTCGTCCACGATCAGCAGCGCCTGTGCCGACTGCAGAAAGTCGGGTGTGCCGACGTTGACGCCGCTTTCGCCCTGGACCACCTCGAGGATCACCGCAGCCGTCTGGTCGGTGATGGCCTGGTCGAGCGCCGCGGCATCGTTGAACTGGATGTGGGCGGTCTCGAGCAGCGGCAGGAAGCCGTCGCGATACTTCGGCTCCCACGTCACCGACAGCGCGCCGATGGTGCGACCGTGAAAGCCCTTGGTGGTCGAGACAAAGGCGGGGCGCTTGGTGAACAGGCGCGCGAACTTCAACGCGCCGTCGACCGCCTCGGCGCCACTGTTGGCCAGGAAGAGATGCGGCAGGTGCGACGGCAGCACCTCGACCAGCGCCTGCGCAAATTCCGCGCGAACGTCGTTATAGAGGAAATTGGGGCACAGCGTCAGCGTCTCGGCCTGCCGGCTGATGGCCGCGACGACCGCAGGATGGCAATGGCCGAGCATGGCCACGCCTTGCGCGGATCCCAGGTCGAGATACTTCTTGCCCTGCTCGTCGAACAGCCACGAGCCCTCGCCGCGGGTGATGACGACGTCGCCGCGGCGGGCGGTGGTGCCGCCGAGAATGCGTTCTTCGACTTCGGCGTAGTTCATGAGATGTGGGTTCCGGCGCCGGCGAGCGCGCGCGAAATAGGTTGGTCGACGCGGCCGTCGGCGAAGATCACCTTGCCGACGCCTTCGGCAAGGGCTTCCACCGCGCCCATGACTTTCTTCTTCATGCGCCCTTCGGCGAATTCCATGAAGCGGTCGGCCTGGGCCTTCGGGATCGCAGCGATCAACGTGGCCTCGTCCGGGAACTTCTTCAGCAGGCCCACCTGGTCGGTCAGGATGACGAGCGCCTCGGCGTTGAAGGCGCCCGCCACCATGGCGGCGGCCCGGTCGCCGTCCACATTGATCGCTTCCCCGGCTGTCGACGAACCCGGCGGCGTGAGGACGGGGAAGTAGCCTGCGTCGATCAGTGTCTTCAGCAAGTCCACGTTGACCTTGTCGACCGTGCCGGTCCAGTCATCGCGCAGCACCATGCGACGGCCATCGACGCGAATGCGCAAAGTGTCCTTGCGGGTGCCTTCGAAGATGCGGCCGTCGAGGCCCGACAGGCCAACCGCGTTGATGCCGGTGACCTGCAGCTTCTCGACCCACATCTTGTTCAACTGGCCGCAGTAGACCATCTCGAAGATCTCAAGCGTCCGGCGATCGGTGCGGCGGCTGGTGTGGCCGGTCTCGCTGGTGACGAACTGCGCGGGATGGCCGAGCGCCTCGGCGACCGCATTGGTCGTCTGCGCGCCGCCGTGTATTAACAGCAGCTCGGTACCCTTGGCGCGCAGCGCCACGATGTCAGCCACCACCGCGTCGATATTGAGCGACGTCCCGCCGCCGACTTTCACTACGATCATTTCAGCGTTCCTTGAGGGCTTGGGGACTTGGAGACCTGGGGGCTTGGGCGTCGCCAAGCCACCAAGCCACCAAGCCTCCAAGCCTTTTTAGATCGGATGCAGCCCGGGGAAGTCGAGGCCGAGCGTCTCGTCCCACCCCATCATGATGTTCGCGCACTGCATGGCCGTCCCCGCGGCGCCCTTCATCAGGTTGTCGATGGCGCACAGCGCCACCACGCGGCCGGTCGAGGCGTCCATCTCGAACCCGACATCCGCATAGTTACTGCCCGAGAGAATCTTCGGCTCGGGATAGCGATACAGGCCGGTGCGTTCCTTGACAATCCGCACGAACGGCTCGTGGTTGTAGGCCTCGCGATAGGCCTTCCACACGTCTTTCTCGGTGGTGCCCGGCGTCACGAACACATGCGCCGTGGCCAGCACGCCACGGACGTTGTCGATGGCGGTGGCGCTCAGGTGCACCTCGGTCGTGACATTCTTCAGTTGTAGCGCCTGCAGCACTTCGGCGGTGTGGCGATGGCCGGTCGGGGCAAAGCTGCGCATCACGCCCGAGCGTTCGGGATGGTGCGTCGAGTCGCCGGAGGCCGCGCCGCCTTCGCTGCTGCCGACCTTGACCTCGCAGATGATGCCGCGCGACGCGTCAATGAGCCCGGCCGCCGCCAGCGGCCACACGGCCAGGGTGGTGGCGGTGGCGTTGCAGCCGACACCGCTCACGTAGTTGGTCGCTCTTAGTTCAGCGCGATGCAGTTCCGGAAGGCCGTAGACAAACTTCTTGAGCCACTCCGGATTGGTGTGCGGCTTGCCGTACCACTTGTCGTAGCCACTGGCATCGCGCAGCCGGAAATCGGCGCTGAGGTCGATGATGCGATCGGCCAGCGTCGCGAAATGGTCGATGCGGCTCATCGCGCTGCCGTGCGGCAGCCCGAGGAAGAGCAAGTCGCATTTCTCAACCGCCTCCGACCGCACGAACTTTAGCTGCGTTCGCTTCCGCAGGTTGGCGTGTGTGAAGTGCACGAACTGGCCGTCGAGCCGCTCGCTGGTGACCTGCTTTACCTCCAGATTCGGATGTGCCAGCGCGAGGCGGAGCAGTTCGCCGCCGGTGTAGCCGGAGGCGCCGATGATGGAGACCGTGAGCGGGGTAGCCACGATTAGGCTGAGGCGCCGTCGGCGAGGGAGATCGAGGCGAGCTGTGGCCCCTCATCCTTCCAGCCATTGGCGACGTTCCAACCATCCTTCGCGACAGCCAGGCAGAAGTCCACCATGCGCTCGGGGATGTTCACGTTGGTCGGGGCAATGCTGTTGCGGAACTCCATCGTGTAGTTCACTTCGTTGACCAGCAGGCCGCGGTCCGGATCCTCAAACAGGTCGAGCGCCACGGCGCCGCCGCCGCACGCTTTCGCCGCCTTGGTGCAGATGTCGGCAATCTCCGGCGTGATCGGGCAGTTGCTGGAGGAGCCACCGCGGGCGGTGTTGGTGATCCAGTTGGGCGACGTGCGGTAGATCGCGCAAATCGTTTCCGGGCCGACCTGGAACGCGCGAATGTCGCGGCCGGGTTTCTGGATGTATTCCTGGATGTAGAAAATGCTGTGGTGATAACTGCCGAGCGTTTCCTTATGCTCGAGCACGGTCTCGGCCGCATCGCGGTCGTTGATCTTGCTCAACAGCCGGCCCCACGAGCCGACCGTGGGCTTCAACACCACCGGATACCCGAGTCGCTCAATGGCTTCGATGGCGCTCTCGGCGGTGTACGCCACCAGCGCCTTCGGCTGCGGCACACCGGCCGCGGCCAGTGCGCTCGTGGTCATCAGCTTGTTGCCGCAGATGTCGGCGCAGAGTGCCGTATTCACGGTCTTCACGCCCTGGTCGTTCAGGATCTTCAGGCTGTACAGCGCGCGGCTATGGTTGATGCAGCGCTCGAC
>CAMBHC010000325.1 GCA_945866285.1 Candidatus Sulfopaludibacter sp. SbA3
TCTGGATTGCGCCCCTCGACGTCATTCTCGACACGCGGCGCGCGCTGATCGTCCAGCCCGACTTGTTCTTCGTCTCGAACAAGCGGCAGGACATCATCACCGACCGCGTCTGGGGCGCACCCGACATGGTGCTGGAAGTGATGTCGCCCAACCCGCGCATTGGCGACCTGCAGGAGCGAATCCGGTGGTTCTGCGAGTACGGGGTGCGGGAATGCTGGCTGGTGCACCAGCTGACGCGGGAGATCGAGGTACTGCAACTCGAACGCCACGGCGTGGCGGCCCGCCACACCTACCGGGGCCTCGAGCACATCGAATCCACGGTGTTCCCTTTCTTCGCCATCGCGCCGGAAGTGCTGACCGGCTGGTGACAGGTACGACAGTCAGGGGGCCATGCGGGTATGATGTGAACGACCTGCATGGCCAAACAGCTTCACAACAACATTCTTGAGACCATCGGCAACACGCCGATGGTCCGCCTGAACCGGATCCCGAAAGGGCTGGTCGCCGCCGACGTTTACGCCAAGATCGAGACTGTCAACCCGGGCAACTCGATCAAGGACCGCATGGCGTTGAAGATGATCGAGGACGCCGAGAAGGCGGGCAAGCTCAAGCCCGGCGGCACGATCATCGAGGGCACCTCCGGCAACACCGGTATGGGCCTGGCGATTGCCGCGGTGATCAAGGGCTACAAGTGCGTGTTCACCACCACCGACAAGCAGTCGAAGGAAAAAGTGGATGCGCTGCGGGCGTTTGGCGCGGAAGTGATTGTCTGCCCGACCGACGTCGACCCTGAAGACCCCCGGTCGTACTACTCGGTGTCGTCGCGCCTCGAGCGCGACACACCGAATTCGTGGAAGGCCAACCAGTACGACAACCCGTCGAACGCCCAGGCCCACTACGAACAGACCGGACCTGAGATTTGGGACCAGACCGACGGTACGGTCGACCACCTGGTGGTCGGTGTGGGCACGGGCGGCACCATCTGCGGCACCGCGAAGTACCTGAAAGAAAAAAAGCCCTCGGTCAAGGCCTGGGGCATCGACACCTACGGGTCGGTGTTCAAGAAATACAAAGAGACCGGGGTCTTCGACAAGAACGAAATCTACCCCTACATCACCGAGGGAATCGGTGAAGACTTCCTGCCGAAGAATGTCGACTTCAGCCTGATCGATCACTTCGAGAAGGTGACCGACCGCGATGCCGCGATCATGACCGGCCGCATTGCGCGTGAGGAAGGCATTTTTGCCGGCAACTCAGCCGGCTCCGCCATGGCCGGGCTGATTCAGCTGGCCGACCGGTTCAAGAAGGGCGAAATCGTCGTCGTGATCTTCCACGACCACGGCACGCGCTACCTGGGCAAGATGTACAACCCCGACTGGATGCGCGAGAAGGGCTTCGTTGATCGCAAGGGCCTGACGGCGCGCGACCTGGTCGCCAACCGGATGAAGGCGCCGCTCGTCACGATCGACCGCAACGAGAACGTCGAGAAGGCCGCCCACATCCTGACCGAGAACGCCTACTCGCAGATTCCCGTGACCGCCGATGGCCGCCTGGTGGGCTCGGTCAACGAGGGCTATCTCTATTCGGAAATCGTCAAGAACCCAGACGTGCTGCACGGGCCGGTGGAAGGCATCATGCAGCCCGCCATTCCGTTTGCCGACATCTCGACCAGCGTGGATGCCCTGGCGGCGATGCTGACACCAGAGAGTCCGGCGGTGCTGGTGAGGGACTTCAAGCTCGACGCCACCTACATCATCACGCGCTGGGACATCATTAAAGCATTGGCGTAGGTGCTGACGCGCCCGGGTGCGTGAGTGCTGAGGTGCGCACTTACCCGAGTTCGCGGCCGCGGGTCTCGGGGCCCATCCACAGCAGTAGCAAGATCGACGTGGCGCCGCCGACGATGCACATCAACATGGCCTGGCGCAGATCCATGCCGCCATCCTGCAACGTGCCCACGATGTAGGGCGACGAGGCGGCGATGCCAACCCCGAGGTGATAGGCGAACCCTGTGCCGACGCCGCGCGCATCGGTCGGGAATCGCTCGGCGAGATACCCAGGGACCATCCCCCATCCGCCGATCGACATCGTCCCAAAGATCGCCGCTCCGGCCAGCAGTCCCGCAGAGCTCGTTGAATACAGGAACATGTACACCGACAACAGGCCGCCGACCACGCCGACGGTGGCCGAGCCGCGCCGGCCGATCTTCTCCGACAAATATCCGAATGCGCCGGAACCGACCGAGCCTCCGAGGTTGAGCAGCACCAGGAACGCCAGCGGCTTCTGCTGCAGTTGCGTCAGCAGCGTCGGGTACCAGAAGGTCGATGACTGGTACATGAAGACGAATGCACCCATCAGGAGTGATGTATGCAGCGTCACCCAGCGAAGATCCTTGTCGAACAACCGCGCCAGCGACAAGCGACGGGTACCACCAGCGGCGGCCCGCCGGCGCTGATCTTCCAGCCAGATCGGGCTCTCCGGCACGCGCCACATCAAGCCAAACACGACCATCGCCGGCACGACGCCGGCCCACAGCATGAAGCGCCACGCCCAATCGGGCCGGTCGCTTACCAGCGGGTACGCCAGTTGATAAACGATCGACGACAGCAGGAATCCGGTGGAGTATCCGCCCTGCAGAATCCCGGAGGCGATGCCGCGGTGTTTCGCGGGCCATTGCTCGAGGGCCAGTGGCATACCGGCGGCCCACATCCCGCCCATGCCGATGCCAAAGAGGCCCCGCATGGCGAACAACATCACGTAGGACGTCGCCATGCCGCTCAGCAGCGCAAACGTCGTGTACCACGCGATCGAGAACAGGATTGGCCCCTTGCGGCCAAAGCGATCCGCGAGTGTCCCGGCGCCGATGCCGCCGAACACCCGGAAGAAGAGCGTGACCGTGCCCAGCGCACCGGCCAGTGCCTTGTTCACAGTGAAGCTCTGCTGGATATCAATCAGGACGAACGTGAGGATGGTGAAGTCGAAGGCATCAAGCGTCCACGCGGCGAACGTGGTGAGGAAGGTTTTCCACTGCTGACGGCTGACTTCGCGGTACCACGGCTGCGACATGGCCATTAGCATACGAGTAGAATGCGCGGATGACGCGCACGAATACGTCTCTATTTGTCGCCCTGACCTGCCTGCTGGGCGTCTCGGCCGCCGCCCAATCCCCTAAGACCCACCGCCTGGAAGCCACACCCGCCACCGTCGCCTACGGACACTATTGGTCCGAGACCAAGCCGGTCTTGACCATCGCATCCGGCGACGTTATCGATGTCGACACGCTGCTGACATCGGTGCCGGATCGCCTCGAGAAGGCCGGCGTGCCCGCCGCCGACGTCCAGGCCTCCCTGCGCGCCATCGTCGAGAAAGTGACCGACCGCGGCCCGGGCGGACACATCCTGACCGGCCCGGTGTTCATCACCGGCGCCGAGCCGGGCGATGCACTGGAGGTCAAGCTGCTGTCGATCGACCTGCCGATCTCGTACGGCTACAACGGTTGCAGCGGATTCGTCCGCGAGAACTGCGTCTCTGGCCGCGGGCCCACCATCATCCAGATGGATCGGAAGGCGATGACCGCCTCGTTCATGGGCGCCACCATTCCGCTCCGGCCGTTCTTCGGCAGCATGGGCGTGGCGCCGCCGCCGGCCCAGGGCCGCGTCA
>CAMBHC010000326.1 GCA_945866285.1 Candidatus Sulfopaludibacter sp. SbA3
CCCCGCCGCTACGGGCGAGTGGTGTGGTTCCTCGCCGGCCTGGCCATGGTGTTACTGCCCGTGGCCGCGCGAAACCACTCGGTCGGCGGTGGCTTCTACCTGACGACGTCGCAGTTCGGCTCGAACCTCTACATCGGCAACAACCCGACCGCCGACGGCACCTATGCCTCGATTCGATCCGGACGTGGGGCACCCGAGTTCGAGCGGCAGGACGCGATGGAGGTGGCCGAGCAAGCGGTCGGCCGCAAACTGACGCCAGCAGAGGTCTCCAGCTACTGGACCGGGCGCGTCGTCAACTACATCACCTCGCAACCGGGCGATTGGCTCGCCCTCACCGGCCGCAAGATCGCGTTGCTCTTCAACTCGGCCGAGATGCTCGACACCGAGAGCCAGGACAGCTACGCCGACTGGTCGCTCCTCCTCTGGCTCGGCGGCTTCGTCGGTCATTTCGGAGTCCTCGTACCGCTGGCGGTGTTTGGCGTGATCGCCACGTGGCCAGACCGCCGGCGCTTGTGGCTGCTCCATGCGCTCGCCATGGCCTATGCCGCCAGCGTCGTGATGTTCTTTGTGTTCGCACGCTATCGCTATCCACTGGTGCCATTCCTGCTGCTCTATGGCGCAGCTGGCGTGTGGGCGGCCCCGCGGTTCATTCGCGCGATGGCACCGGCGCGCCGGACCCTGGCTGCGGCAGTCGTGGTGGCAGCCGCCATCTTCGCCAACTGGCCGTTGCTCTCGGCCAGCCTGATGCGGGCGATTACGGAGACCAACCTGGCGACGGCGTTGCAGGCACAAGACCGCTACGACGAAGCCATCACCCACTACCGGCAGGCACTAACGCATGAGGGCACGTATGCGCCCGCCTACAACAACCTCGGCACGGCACTGCGGGCCCAGGGCAAGGTGGATGAGGCGATTGCCGCCTATCAGCGTGCGCTCGACCTCAGGCCTGAGTATCCGGACGCGCGGTTCAACCTTGCGAACGCGGAGCTGGCGAAGGGCGACCCGGACACGGCCATCCAGCAGTTCCGGGAAACGCTCAAGCGCGATCCCGATTCGGTGGAGACCCACACCAACCTCGGCATCGCCCTCGAGGGGCGCGGTGATCTCACCGGCGCGAGTGCCGCATTCCGGGAGGCGGTGCGCCTGTCGCCACGGCTGTCGCGTTCGTATCGCAACCTTGGCAACGCCTTGGCCAACGCCGGAGATTCGCGCGGCGGAGTCGCAGCGTTGTCCGAAGCAGTGTCGCTGGACGCGTCCGATGCTGACGCGCGCTACGACCTGGGCAGTCTGTTGCTGCAACTTGAGCAGTTCCCGGCGGCGGCGGCGCAGTTCGAGGCAGCGGTGAAGATCAACCCCAATGCCGCCGAGGCCATGAACAACCTGGGCATCGCGCTGGCGTCGCAAGGCCGCCTGGCCGACGCGTTGCGCTGGTTCGAGCGGGCACTGGCGGCACGCCCCGGCTTCGCCGACGCACAGGCCAATCGCGCCCGCGCCCGCGCCGCCCTCTCGCAGAAATAGCAAGGGCGGCCGATTCACTCGGCCGCCCCTTCCCTAAGCACTCACCCTTGGCACCCTGGCACCGGTTGGCACCCGTGGCACCTTAGGTCCTTACCACCTGGTAACGATGCCGAGGCCGTACATCCGTCCCTGCATGATGCTGTTGGGCGCCAGATAGGACGTCGACAGCGCGTTGGTCGTGATGTAGCTGATGATCGCGTCCGAGTTGTTCACGTTGAACACTTCAAACGTGGGCAGGATGGTGAAGCGGCTGACCTTGAAGGTCCGCGAGACCTTGAAGTCGAGCTGAACGATCCGCTCGATCTCCGTCGCCCTGACGGACTCGAGGTTGTAGGTGAGCGTGGTCTGCGCGAAGTTCGCGGTCGGCATGATGATGGCGCCGGCCGGGCAGGGCGACGGGCAGTTGGCCGGATAACGCGTGGTGCCGCGGGTCACGGTCATGACCCTCGAGCTGGTTGGGCTGGTGTTGTTCTGGAACGACACGGCCAGGTTGACCCCGAAGCCGATATCCTTCGTGCCCGAGAGCTTGTACTGGGGCCTGAATGGAATGTCGAGCTTCGTCTCGTCGCACAGCGCCTTGCCGTTGCCTCCGTAGTTCGGGTCGTCTGGCGAGGTGCAGTTGACCTGCCGCTCGCGCTCGAACGACATGCCGCCGCCCAACTGGCCGCCGCCGGGAATACGCCACTTGCCGTCCAGGACAAACGACTGGTACTTATGCCTGCGTTCCGAGTCGTAGGTGTCGAGGATGCTCGTGGGCCGGGTCACCGTGCGGGCGTAGACTTCGAACGGCTGACCGCCGAGCGGATTGTAGAAGGTGTAGGGCACGTAGTCCGCGAGCGTGTACGCCCGATCGATCGAGGTGGTCAGGTTGCGGAAGTCGCCCTTCCACCAGGCGCCGGACAGCGACATGCCGTTGAACAGCTCGTGCTGCACTTCAACACCCTGCTCGAGGTTCCAGGTGCGGGGATACTTACCGTAGGTGTTGAGTGCGGCAATCCCGAAGTTCTGCGACAGGCCCTGGAAGTCGATCTCGCACGCCGCACTCGGGTAGCCGGTGCAGCGCAGCGTGCCGTCGGCCTGGCCGTTGCCGTTGACGTCGCGCCACGGCAGCGTGGCGGTCTGGCTCAGCAACGGGTTGTAGTTGGCCGCAATGCCCGTCGTGCGCGACAGGTTGTAGCGGTTCAGCGAGTACTTGACCGCGGTACGGCCATTGCCCATCAGGTCATAGACCAGGGCCATGCGCGGCGCGAAGTCGCTCCAGTTCGGCAGGTCCTTGATCTCGTTGAAGGTCCGCTCCGGCACGAAGCGGCCGGCGGGCGACTTGCCGGCCAGCACCTGCGCGTTCAGCGTTTCCCAGCGCAAGCCGAGGTTGGCCGTGAGCCGGTTGAGGCGGATCGAATCCTGGATGTAGATGCCCAGGTCCCGGTTCAGCTTCTCGCCGTAGGTGAGCGGTGAATTGCGAATCAGCACGCTATCGGGCACTGACCAGCGGACGCCGGTGCTGCTGCTGCGGTACTGCTGGACGAGATCGGCATTGGCATCGCGCGTGTGGGTGTAGGTACCCGTGCGGCTGTTGGCGCCAAACTTGATCGTGTGATCGCCTTTCACGTAAGTGGCGGCCGCACTCCAGTAAAAAGCCTTCGGGCTCTCAGTGGTGTTGATCGGGCCGGCCTGCGTGTAGCCGCCCAGGTCCACTTCGTTCTTCGCCGCGTTGGCAAACCACGCCGCGGTGCCGCGCGGCTGTTCGATGCCCTCGCGATACTCGTTGGTGTAGTACTCGGTGTTGTTCGAGAACCCGGCCTCGAGGAACAGCGAGCTGGAGATCGGCGAGGTCCACTTGATGGCGGTGGTGTGATACGCCGGCGAATTCCAGATCGTGGCCGCAGTTTCCGGATCGTAGTTGGCCTGCATGTCGTGGCCGCGGTATTTGTCGATCTCGTCGAAGTACCCTGAGAACTTGTTGCGCGGCGTCGCCTGCCACGTCAACCGGGCCATCCCGTTGAGGATGTACTGGTCGTCGATGCCCTGGCTGCCGTCATCCATGTAGGTGTTGGCGATGAAGTTGTTCACCGAGTTGTAGCGGGTGGCCGCAAAGATCCACAGCTTGTCCTTCTTGATGGGTCCGCCCCCCGCCAGCG
>CAMBHC010000327.1 GCA_945866285.1 Candidatus Sulfopaludibacter sp. SbA3
CCGGTGGCCAGGTGGCGGGGAAGAAGACGGGAACCGTGTTCATCGAGAACGGCCGGTTCCACGGCGAGGTGATTGCCAAGACGCTGGCGGCTCGCCAGCGTCCATGACTACTTCGACAGCCCCAGGGCCCAAGTATCAGATCGTCATCAGCCAACCGTGGCGGTCGGCAATGAAGCCTGAGCGAATGCCTTCGAGTTCGGCGCCGATCCTGGCCAGCACCGAATCGGGCGCCAGCGCCTTCACGGTGATTTCGCGGTCCTTGTGACGAATGCGGCCGAGCGGTGCGATCACCGCGGCCGTGCCAACACCGGCGGCGCCATCGAGCGTGCCCTTGGCGTGCGCCTCGAACACCTCATCGATCGCGATACGGCGTTCTTCGACCGGCACCTGCATGTCGCGCAGCAGTGTCAGCACGCTGTCGCGCGTAATGCCTGGGAGGATCGTGCCGCCGAGGGGCGGCGTGACGACGGTGCCGTTGAGCACGAACACCACGTTCATCAAGCCGGCTTCTTCCACCCACTTATGCTCGATGCCGTCGAGCCACAGCACGTTGTGGAAACCCTTCTTCTGGGCTTCGAGCGAGGCGAGCATGCCGCCGGCGTAATTGCCGCCGCACTTGGCCGCGCCGGTGCCGCCAGGGAAGGCGCGCACATAGACGTCTTCCGCGATCAGGTCGACCGCGCCAGAGAAGTACGGGCCACTGGGGCAGGTCTCGATGATGAAGCGGAACGTATCGGACGGCCGCACGCCGAGCGGCTCGGCAGTGCCGAACATCACGGGACGAATGTACAGCGCCGCGCCGTCGCTTTCTGGAATCCAGTTGCGATCGAGCTGCACGAGCGCCGCCGCGCCGTCGACGAAGATCGACGCGGGAATCTCGGGCATGGCCATGCGCTGGCAGGTCCGGTTCATGCGGGCGTGGTTGGCATCGGGGCGGAAGAGCACCGCGCCGCCGCCCGCGCGCGGGAACGCCTTGAAGCCTTCGAAAATGCCCTGGCCGTAGTGGGCGACGGCCGGAGCCGCAGCCATCATCTGGGCGCCGTAAGGAATAATCTTCGGGTCGCCCCACTTGCCGTTGGCGTAGTCGGCGACCAGCATGTGATCGCTAAACACAGCGCCGAACGCAGATTTGTCTCGAATGTCGGGTGTCAGCCGGGAAGCGGTGGTCTTGGTGACGGGGATGGTAGCGAGCATATCGCAGCTTATCACCCCGCCCGCAATTGGCCCTCGCCAACCAGGACACTCGTCCCACCCACTCGTACCCGCGTAATCTCGCCGCCGGTCATGTCCAACTTGATGTGAATGCGGCTCGGGCGGCCCATCTTCACGCCTTGCGAGCTGATGATGGTGCCGGCCATGTCGGGGGCGACCAGGCCGTGCTTCACCAGGTAGCAGCCCAGCGGCCCGCTGGCCGATCCGGTGGCCGGATCTTCGTTCGCGCCCATCATGCGGCTGTAGCACGTCGCGCCGTCGGCTCCGGGTTCAGTAGAGAAGATGAACAGGCCGCGGCGCGTCGAGAGCTTGGCCGCTTCGAACGCCGCGGTGAGCACTGGGATGCTGAGCACCGCCTGGTCCACCGCGGCGCGCGACACCAGGGGCACGAACATGAACGCCGAGCCGCACGATACTTCCTGGGGCAGTGAACCGGGACGGAGCGCCGAGGCGTCCAATCCCAAAGCCTCAGCGAGGGCTGTCGGCGCGCTGAAGATGGGGCCGTAGACCGGTTGCTGCTGCGTCATCCACGCGAACTGCAGCCGGTCGCCTTGCCATTCCAGCTCGACCAGCGTCGGGCCGATGCCAAGGCCGAATGTGAAGTCTCTTCTGCCGACCGCAATGGCGCCATCGTCAGCCAGCGCAAACGTAGAGCCGATGACGGGGTGTCCGGCAAATGCCATTTCGTTGGCGGGACCAAAAATGCGGAGGCGCACGTCGGTGCCGGCCAGCTCGGATGGCTGAACAAACGTACATTCCGAAAACTTGGTCTCACGAGTCATCGCCTGCATTTGTGCGGCGGTGAGTCCGGCCGTGTCGGTGAAGACGGCCAACTGATTGCCGGCCAGCGGCGTGTCAGTGAAGACGTCGTAGTGCAGGTACCTCCGGCCATTGACGACGGCCGGCCGCCTGATCGATTGCCCCGAGGCGGAGCGGGGCAGGGCCGCCACGGGCAGCGCGGCGGCCGCCAGACCCAACAACGTTCGCCGACTTAGCTGTGGCATCGGGCTAGCCTAACCGAAGTAGAATCCGAGGCATTCGTGTTCGAGGCCCTATTTAGATTTTTTTTCGAGCTCTCCCCGGTGGTGTTCAGAGAGGGCGAAGTTCGCTTCGCCGCCTCTACGGGCTCCTATGTGGCCGCCGTCGCGGTGCTGGTGGCTGTCGGGTTGACGCTGGCCGCCTACCGGTCGGGCCGCAGTCGGGCGCGCGACCGGGCGGCGCTCGCGGTCATTCGCATCGCGTTGCTGGCGGTCATCCTGATCTGCCTCTTCCGCCCGCTGCTGGTCGTCAAGGCCGCCGTCGCGCAACAAAACTTCCTCGGCGTGTTGCTGGACGACTCGCGCAGCATGCAGATTGCCGACCAGGCCGGCCAGCCGCGCGCCGCGTACATCAAGGAGCAATTCACGGGGCCCGATGCCGCCGTGCTCAAGGCGCTGTCGGAACGCTTCACCGTGCGGACCTTCCGGTTCTCGTCGGCGCCATCGCGCACCACGACCGAGGGAGAGCTGAAGTTCGAGGGATCGCAAACGCGCCTTGGCGCGGCGCTGTCGGGGGTTCGCCAGGAACTGGCCGGCTTACCCGTGGCGGGGTTGGTCATGGTCAGCGACGGCGCGGACACGGCCGATACCGCGCTCGGCGCTGCGCTGCTGGGATTGAAGGCCGAAGGCCTGCCGGTGTTCACCGTCGGCGTCGGCCAGGAACAATTGCCGAAGGACATCCAGGTCGGCCGCATCACCACGCCGAAGACCGCGCTCAAGGGCACGACCCTGATGGTCGACGTGGTGTTGTCGCAGTCGGGCTTCGACGGCCAGCCGGTCACGCTCGATGTTGAAGACGAAGGCACGCTGGTCAGCACGCAACAGGTGACGTTGCCCGACGCTGGCGCACCGGCGTCGATTCCGGTGCGGTTCACCGTGACCGAGGCTGGTCCGCGCGTGCTGCGCTTCCGCGTCTCGCCGCAGGCGGGCGAGCTGGTCACCGAGAACAACGCGCGCGAAGCGCTGATCGACGTGCGCGACCGCAAGGAGAAGATTCTCTATTTCGAAGGCGAGCCGCGCTTCGAGATGAAGTTCATCGGCCGTGCCGTCAAGGACGACAGCAACCTGATCCTGACCGTGCTGCAGCGCACGGCCGACAACAAGTACCTGCGCCTCGGCGTTGACACCCCTGAAGAACTCGCGGCGGGCTTTCCGAAGACGCGCGAGGAGTTGTTCGCGTATCGCGGCCTGATCCTCGGCAGCATCGAAGCCGGCGCGTTCACCGGCGACCAGATGCGGATGATCGCGGAGTTTGTGGATCGCCGCGGCGGGGGATTGCTCACGCTCGGCGGTCCGCGCTCGTTCGCTGAAGGCGGCTACGCTGGCACCGCGGTGGCCGACGTCCTGCCGGTGGTGCTCGACCGCACGCGCCTCCAACCCAAGGACAC
>CAMBHC010000328.1 GCA_945866285.1 Candidatus Sulfopaludibacter sp. SbA3
GCCGCCCTCGCTTGGCTTGCTCACGCTGAACGCACTGGTCGCCGCTGACCGCGTCCTCATCCCACTGCACTGCGAATACTTCGCGCTAGAAGGCCTGGCCGATCTCGTCGGCACCATGCGCCGTGTTCGCGCCTCGCTCAACCCCGCGCTCGACATCGAAGGCGTGCTGCTCACCATGAACGACGAGCGCACCAACCTGGGCCAGCAGGTCGGCCGCGACGTCCGCGAGTTCTTCAAGGAAAAGGTCTACCAGACCGTCATTCCCCGCAACGTGCGTCTCGCCGAAGCGCCTAGCCACGGATTACCCGCCGTGACCTACGACGCCCGCTCGCGCGGTGCCGAAGCCTACTTCTCATTAGCCAACGAACTGCTCGAGAAGAATAACGAAGAACGAATTTCGAAGAACGAAAACTAGTTATGGAGAAACGACCCGCCCTCGGCAAAGGCCTCAGCGCGCTGATTCCAGACGCGACTGCCGCGTTGATCACCCCACGCGCATCGCTGGACGTGGACATCGACCTGCTCGAGCCCAATCACTACCAGCCGCGCGGCCACATGGACGACGAGCGCCTTGAAGACCTGGCGATGTCGATCCGCGCCAACGGCGTGATCCAGCCCATCATTGTCCGCAAGCTCGCCAACACGGGCACCTCGCGCGATCGCTACCAAATCATCGCCGGCGAACGACGCTGGCGCGCTGCGCAGCGCGCGCAACTGACGAAAGTCCCCATCGTCGTCAAGGAAGTGGCCAGCGGCGACACGAAGCGACTGCTCGAGATGGCGCTGATTGAAAACATCCAGCGCGAAGACCTGAATCCCATGGAAGCCGCGGCCGGCTACCAGCGGCTGATCGACGAGTTCCATTTAAAACAGGACGACATCGCCGTGCAGGTTGGCAAGGACCGCGCAACGGTCGCGAACTACTTGCGCCTGCTGAAGCTACCCGACGAAGTGCGCGCGAACGTTTCGTCCGGCGCCCTGTCAATGGGACACGCGCGCGCGATCGTTGCGCTGCCCACCGACACCGACCAGCGGCGCCTCGCGCGCGACGTCGTGTCGCGCGGCCTGTCGGTGCGCGAAACCGAAGCGCTGGTCAAAGGCGAACTTGGGCGCACGGAGCCAGGCGCGGAGAAGAAGGCGGCGCCGAAGAAGGACGTCCACGTCCGCGCGGCCGAAGAGCAGTTGCGCCTATCGCTGGGCACTCCGGTCGAGATCAAGCGCCGCGGCAAGGGCGGCACGATCGCCATCACCTTCACCAACGAGCCCGAGCTGCAACGACTCTACGAGTACTTGACGGAGAAGAAATGAACACGAAGGCCACGAAGCCATTCTTTGAAAAGCAGTCTTCGTGTGCTTCGTGATCTTCGTGTTAGGTTTCAACCATGACTGAACAACAAAGGCGCCGGCTGACCGAGATGGTCAGCTGCGCTGGTTGAGCGAGCAAACTCGCCGCGGGCGAGCTCGCTCAGGTCCTGAGCGGCATACCAGTTCAAACCGACCCACGCATCCTGGTTGACTACAGGACTGCGGACGATGCCGGTGTGTACGCGTGGGAGAGCGGTCCGGCCCTGGTTCAGACCGTCGACTTCTTCACGCCGATTGTGGACGACCCGTATCTTTACGGACAGATCGCGGCGGCGAATTCGCTGAGTGACGTTTACGCGATGGGCGGACGGCCGTTGACCGCGCTCGCGATTGCGGCCTTCCCGCAAGACGGTCTCCACCTCGACGACATCGCGCAAATCTTCCGCGGCGGGTTCGACAAGTTGCGCGAAGCCGGCGTGGCCTTGCTCGGCGGGCACACCGTCCAGGACCGCGAGATCAAGTTTGGATACTCGGTCACGGGATCGGTCGACCCGAAACGCATCCTCACCAACGCCGGCGCCAGGGCTGGCGATCGACTCATTCTCACCAAGCCCCTCGGCACCGGCATCATCGGCACGGCCATCAAGTTCGGCCGCGCGCCTGAGGGCGTCGTGGAACACGCCGTCGCTTCCATGCGCACGCTGAACAAAGCCGCGGCTGAAGCCATCGCCGGGATCGATGGCGTGCACGCGTGCACTGACATCACCGGGTTCGGCTTGGCGGGTCATGGGTCGGAAATGGCGGCAGCGAGCCGCGTGACCCTGGCCCTCGACGCTTTGGCCTTACCGCTCATTCCTGGCGTGACCGAAATGGTGTCGGCCAATAAGTCGGGTGGATTGGGGACCAACCGGCAACACTTCGCCGCCGGAGTTGAGTTCGGCGCCGGCGTTACGGATGAGCTTCAAGACCTGGTGTTCGACCCCCAGACCTCCGGAGGCCTCTTCCTGTCAGTGGACCCAGACGAGGCCGACTTTGCCCTGGAAGCCCTCCAAAAAGCCGGGGTTCCGGCTGTTTTTGTGGGAACGGTGGAACGAGAGGGCGATAAACGCCTGATAGTTAGTTAATTCTGTCGTTCGCCCAATTGCCAGCGCCAGCTACAGTGTGTGGCCGACAAAAGCGCTATCCCGGAACCAGAGCCCCGCCCCTCCGTGATACATTTAAGCGTTTGTTAACACCAGACATCACCACCCTTTGGGTCGTCGCGTTCCTGCTTTTGTGCACCTATCTGCTGAACAGCCTGGTGTTCAAGCCAATCCTGCAGGTTATCGATCAGCGCACAAGCGCCGTTCGCGGTGCGCGCGAGTTGGCCGAATCGGCATCGCACAAGGCGACCGCTGCCGCCGCAGAATACGATCAGAAATTGACCGCCGCACGCGCCGAGGTGTACGGCCAAATGGACGACATGCGCAAGGTCGCACTCGACAAGCGCGCCTCACTGCTCGCTGCCACGCGAGCGACGGTCGAACAGGAACTGAAGACAGCCACCGCCAGCGTGCAGCAGGAATCGCAATCAGCACGCGAGACGCTCGACCGCGATGCCAACAATCTGGCCGGCGCCATCGTCAACCGCGTCCTCGGCCGCGCCTCCTAGTAACAAGCAGGGAACCGCAGTGCAGACCACATTCCTCACCGCTTGTGAATTAAAGCGCAAAGTATTTTTGGCCCTCGCGATCGGCGCTTTCCTGGTGACGGCTTTGCCGACCGCAGCGCAGGAACATTCGCCCTCGCCGGTTTCGCCGGTTTCGGCGGAACACGCGCCCGAGGGCGAACACGCGGCAACCGAAGCGGAGCACGGCGGCGAGCACAGCATCACCGACATGCTCCTCGGCCTGGGTTGGCCCGTCGCCAACTTCATCATCTTCCTCGGTGTCATCTACCACTTCGGCAATGGCCCGCTGAAGGATTACCTCGCCACCCGCAGCGCGACCATCCGCAAGGATCTGGTCGAAGCCGCTGAGCTCAAGGCGGCGGCCACCGCCCAGCTGGCAACCGTCGAACGGAAGCTTCAAGCGCTCCCCGGCGAGTTGACCGCGCTGCGCGCCCGCGGCGCCGATGAGATCGTCGCCGAAGAAAAACGGATTGCCACCGCTGCCGCCGCCGACCGGGAGCGCCTGCTCGAGCAGACGCGCCGCGAGATCGACCTGCAGGTGCGCCTCGCCAAGAAGGGCCTTCTCTAGCACGCGGCCGACCTGTCGGTGCAGCTCGCCACCGAGCGGATCAAGAAAGAAACGACGCCAGCCGATCAGGACCGCCTCGTCGACACCTACTTG
>CAMBHC010000329.1 GCA_945866285.1 Candidatus Sulfopaludibacter sp. SbA3
ACGCACCCTGCGGCGAGCAGGCTCGCCGCCATCCCGACGTAAGTCGTATACGCAATGCCCAGACGAGGAATCAGGACGAAGCCCGCAAGCAACGCGCCGACGGCAGCGCCAACGGTGTTGAGGAAATACAGGGTGCTGCCCTGCCGCGCGGGCTGTTCGGAGCCATCGGCAAACCACCGAATGGCCAAGGGGAAGGTGGCGCCGAGGGCGAGCGCCGGAATGAACACCATCACCAGGCATGCGGCAATGCGGACCAGGGGAAACAGCAGACTGGGTGCGCCGTCACCGTAGGCCCAGCGCAGGAGCGGTGTGAGCGCCGATAGTTCGAGTGGCAGCAGCGCTGCGGCCACGACCACGCCCAATTCCAGACCGACGTAGGCCTTCAGGCTGTCACGAGGCGACCACCGCGACGCCAGTGGTCCAACCGCGGCCGCGCCGGCGGCCAGGCCGCCGAGAAATGCGGCGACCACGGCGCTGGCTGCCGCCGTCGTGTGTCCGATGTGCAACGTGAGCAGGCGAGTCCAGCTCACTTCGTAGATCAGGCCGGCCAGACCCGAACACGTATACGCCACCAGGAACAGCCACGGCACGACCGTAGCAGTGTAGCCGACCGGTGCGCGAAGGCAGAACCTGCCGCGCCGAAGCTGCGAAGCTGCGAAGGCGGGTAGAATGTCACCTGAGGATTGGTCATGCTGAAACAGTGCGTGTTGCTTATCGGTACTATTCTGCTCGCGGGCCCTGCGATTGAAGCGCAGCAGCCGGCGCAGCGGCCGGCTGCGCTCGAGTCGGTCGAGACACGAGTTGCGGGTTTCACGAAGCTCGATGGTTACTTTCCGCTTTACTGGAGCGAAGACTCGGGACAGTTATTGCTCGAGATCTCTCGCTTCAACACCGACTTCCTGTTCTCGAACGGACTGTCGGCTGGTCTCGGTTCCAACGACATTGGCCTCGATCGCGGCCAGGGTGGCGGCAGCCGCATCGTCCAGTTCCAGCGGGTTGGCCGCAAGGTGCTGATGGTGCAGGGCAACCTGTCATTCCGATCGAGCAGCACGAACCCGCTCGAGCGGAAGTCGGTTGAGGATTCATTTGCGAAGTCGGTGCTGTGGGGATTCACGGTGATCGGTGCGACCGATGACCGTGTCCTGGTTGATGCGACCGACTTTTACATGCGCGATTGGTACAGCGCCGCCGCACGCCTGCGGCCGGGCAACTACCGCATCGATCGCACGCGCAGCACGATTTTCGCGCCCAACACCAAGAACTTCCCGAAGAACACCGAGGTTGATGTGATGTTGACCTTTGTGAACGAACCGACCGGTGGTGGCCCCGGCGGCGGTGGCGGACCGGCACAGGGTCCGGCGGCGATCGGCAGCACCGGCGGTGGTGGTGGCGGCGGCGGCTTCGGTGGCGGCCTGTTCTCGGGTTCGGTCGGCAGCGTCACGCCGTCGCCCGACTCGGTCACGCTGCGTGAGCACGTCTCGTTCGTGGAACTGCCGGACAACAATTACCAGCCGCGGTATGACGATCCGCGCGCCGGTTACGGCGGCCTCACGTGTGTGGACTACAGCACGCCGATTGGCGAGCCTATGCAGTTCCGCTACGTGCGTCGTCATCGCCTGCAAAAAAAGGACCCGACGGCGGCGGTCAGCGACGCGGTCAAGCCGATTCAGTACTGGGTGGATTCGGGCGCGCCCGAGGACGTCAAGAAGGCGCTGGTCGAGGGCGCGAGCTGGTGGAACCAGGCGTTCGAGGCCGCGGGCTTCCGCAACGCGTTCAAGGTCGACATTCTGCCGGCGGGCGCCGACCCGATGGACATTCGCTACAACATGATCAACTGGGTGCACCGCTCGACGCGCGGCTGGAGCACCGGCGGCTCGGTGTCAGACCCGCGCACCGGCGAGATCATCAAGGCCACCGTCACGCTCGGCTCGCTGCGCGACCGCCAGGACTACATGATCTTCGAAGGCCTGCTGTCGCCCTACGTGAAGGGCGACGAGAAGCCGTCGATTCTCTATGACACGGCGCTGGCGCGCATCAAGCAGTTGTCGGCGCACGAGGTCGGCCACACGCTGGGCCTCGGCCACAACTACTACGACAGCAGCACGGGTCGCATCTCGGTGATGGACTATCCGCATCCGCTCAGCACGATCAGGGAGGACGGCACGCTCGATCTGTCGCAGGCCTACACCGCCCAGATCGGTTCATGGGACAAGGTCGCCATCAACTACGGCTATCGCGAGTTCCCGAGCGGCACCAACGAGAAGACGGCGCTCACCAGGATCCTGGACGATGCGTGGACGGCGGACCTGAAGTACTTCACCAACCAGGACACCGACATTCACCCGCGCGTCGAGCAGTGGTCGAACGGCGTCAACCAGGAAGCGGAACTGTCACGCCTGATGCGCGTGCGCCGGATTGCGCTCAACAACCTTGGTGAGAACACCATCCGGCCCGGGGTGCCCACGGCGCTGATTGAAGAACCGCTGGTGCCGATCTACATGTACCACCGCTACGCGGTCGAAGGCGCTTCGTCCATGATCGCCGGACAGGACTTCGTCTACGCCATGCGCGGCGACGGCCGCACGCCGACGTCCTGGGTGTCGGGAGAAGCGCAGCGCAAGACCATCGATGTGCTGTCGGCCACGCTGCGGCCGTCGGAGCTCACCATCCCGAAGAAGATCCTCGACCTGATCACGCCGCGTCCGCCCGGCTTCGGCATGCACCGCGAATTGTTCCCCCGCACGACCGGCGAGGGTTTCGATCCGGTCAACCCGGCCGCGATTGCCGCCGATGTCACCATCGGCTTCATGCTGCAGCCCGATCGCGCGTCACGCATGGTGGCGCAGTACGCCGTGGATCAGGCCCTGCCCGGCCTCGGCGAAGTGATCGACAAGCTCGTGAAGGCCACGTTCGACGCGACGACCTCCGGCACCTACGAAGCCGAAGTGCGCCGCGCCACCGAGCGCGTGCTCGTGGATCGCGTGATGTGGCTGGCGAGCGCCGCTCCGAACGCGCAGGTGCGCGCGATTGCGTCGCTCAAGCTGCAGCGCCTGGCGGCGCGGATGCGCGCCGAAGTCGGCCGGACCGAAGGCGACGTGGCGGCGCACACGCTGCTGGCCGCCGACATCAAGCGCTTCCTCGAGCGGCCGACGGCCGACCTGCAGAAAGTGATTCCCGCCTCGGCGGCGCCTCCGGGCGCGCCGATTGGCGACCTGCCACAGGAGTGGCTGGCGCGGCCGCCCTACAAGCAGTAGCACGATCGCGAGAGGGCACCCCCGGGGTGCCCTCTTCAGTTTCAGCGCCAACCTATAACAAAATACTAAATAGATCGCGTCAACTATCTATTTGCCTATCTACCGCTGCCCTCGCTACATTGACCACATCACGGCGGCCGTGGCCCCACCGGGCCAGCGACACCGCCAGTCAACGAGGGCAACCATGGTCTACTTCGGTCAACAGTCTGACAGCGAGCCGCCGCCCACCGATCCGGCCGCAGCCCGGCGATGATGCGCATCATCATTCGCCAAGGCGGCGACACTGCCCACGGCGTTGGCCGAGCTGGCCCGACGCCGCTTCAAGTTCGCCCTCGGACGGTTCGGCACGCAAGTGCGGTGGCG
>CAMBHC010000330.1 GCA_945866285.1 Candidatus Sulfopaludibacter sp. SbA3
CGTGCCGTCATGCACGTCGCGCTGCGCAATCGGTCGGCGCGGCCCATGCCGGTGGACGGCCGCGATGTCATGCCCGGCGTGCGCGCGGCGCTCGATCACATTCGCCGATTCACCGATTCGGTGCGGAGCGGGTCGTGGCTCGGCTACACCGGCCTGCGCATCACCGACGTGGTGAACATCGGCATTGGCGGATCGGACCTGGGGCCGGCCATGGTGACCCAGGCGCTGGCGCCGTACGCGCGCGAGGGGCCGCGGGTCCACTTCGTGTCGAACGTGGACGGCACGCACCTCGCCGAGACGCTGCGCGGGCTGCATCCGGCGACGACCTTGTTTACCGTGGCGTCGAAGACGTTCACGACCCAGGAAACCATGACCAACGCGCACTCGGCGCGCGAGTGGTTCATGGCCCGCGCCAAGGATCCGGCGGCGGTCGCGAAACACTTCGTCGCGATCTCCACCAACGAGGAGGCGGTCCGCCAGTTTGGCATCGCTCCCGAGAACATGTTCGTGTTCTGGAACTGGGTAGGCGGCCGCTATTCGTTGTGGTCGTCGATCGGCCTGCCGATCGCGCTCGCCGCCGGCTACGGGCATTTCGAGCAGATCCTCGATGGCGCGCACGAGATGGACGAGCACTTCCGGACCGCGCCGATCGAACGCAACCTGCCAATGGTGTTGGGGCTGTTGGGGGTGTGGTACGCGAGCGTGCTCGGCGCCGAGACGCATGCGGTGCTGCCGTACGAGCAGTACCTGCAGCGCCTGCCGGCCTACCTGCAGCAGCTCGACATGGAGAGCAACGGCAAGCGCCTCGATCGCGAGGGCCGTCCAGTGGAGGCGCTCACCGCGCCGATCGTGTGGGGCGAGCCCGGCACCAACGGCCAGCACGCGTTCTTCCAGTTGCTGCACCAGGGAACACGACTGGTACCCTGCGACTTTCTGGCCGGCATCGAGTCACACACCACCGTCGGCGATCACCACCGGTTGTTGCTGGCCAACTGTTTTGCGCAGACCGAAGCGCTGATGAGGGGCAAGACCGAAGACGAGGTGCGCGCCGAGTTGACCGCGCAGGGCCTCCGCGGCGAGGCACTCGAACAGTTGCTGCCCCACAAGGTGTTTCCCGGCAACCGGCCGTCGACGACGATTCTCTACCGCAAGCTCGGTCCCCGCACTATCGGCCTGCTGCTGGCGATGTACGAGCACAAGGTGTTCACCATGGGCGCAGTGTGGAACATCAACTCGTTCGATCAGTGGGGGGTCGAGCTCGGCAAGCAGTTGGCCACGCAAGTCGCCGCGGATCTGGCCTCACCGGCCGCGACCACCAGTCACGACAGTTCGACCAACCAGCTAATCAACGCCACGAAGCTGCACTTGTCGTGAAGAGTGGTGCGCCCAGTAAGACTTGAACTTACAACCTTCGGCTTCGGAGACCGACGCTCTATCCAATTGAGCTATGGGCGCGCGACTCATCATGATACCCCAGCCGTGCGGCTTCGGCTACCGCCCGCTCACCGACGCTGTCACTAACTGGGGAATGACCTGCTGCTCGACCAACTCGTAGATGGCGCCCAGGTGGTCGCGGCGCTCGGTGCTGACGTCGGTGCGCGACGTCGTCACCACCACCAGTTCCAGGTCAGGAACAATGAAGACGAACTGCCCGCCGTAGCCCCACGCGTAGTAACTGTCGTGGCCGGCCAGGTCGCGAATCCAGAAACCGTAGCCGTATTCACGATCGCTCCCCCACCGTGATCGTCCACGGGGCACGCGGGTCTTCGCAACCCAGGCCTTCGGCAGCACCTGCGTCGCTCCCACCCGGCCGTCATGCAGGTACAGCTCACCAAAGCGCACCATCTGCCGCGGCGTCATCGACATCTCGTTGCCGCCGAAATAGATCCCCTGCGGATCCTGGGTCCAGCGCGGCAGCGAAAATCCCAGCGGCCGGGCCAGCGATTCCTGCGCGAACTGCCAGGTGCTGCTCTTGGTCGCCTTCGTCAGGATGGCCGACAACAGGTGCGAGGTCCCCGTGCTGTACTCCACGCGCGTACCCGGCTGGTCGATCAGCTGCCGGGTCAGCACGTAGCGGACCCAGTTCGGACTCTGCACCCACGCGCCGTAGTCGCGGCCGCTCGTCGACTCGAGTCCCGACCTCATGGTCAGCAGATCCTCAATCGTGATCTCGCGCTTGCGCCGCTCTGGATCCTTCGCGAGCTCTGGAAAGTAGTCGCCGATGGGCTGATCGAGACCGGTGATCAGTCCGCGTGACACCGCGATGCCCACCAGCGCCGAGATGATGCTCTTGGAGGCGGACTTGATATTGGCAGCCTGGCTGGCGCGCGCGCCGCCGTAATAGCGCTCGAGCACCAGCTCACCGCGGTGGCTCACCAGCAGGCTGCGCAATCGCGGGAGCGCCGCGCCGGCCTTCGCCGCGGACTCCAAGCCTCGGTAGCGTCCGCCTTCAGGCAGACCGACGGTCTGCGGCCCTCTGGCTAAAGCCGGACTCCACATCAAGACGACCAATACGGGAAGCAGCATCCGATTCATGCGCAGGCCGAGTATCGCATTTCCGCTAAGATGTCCGGCAACAGGACGTCATCATGACCTTACGACTGATCATTGCCCTCGGCCTCGCGCTGGTTCCTTCGGCCACCACGGCACAAGTGACGCGCGCAGACTACGACCGGGCGCAAGCCCTGTCATCCACGTTCGAGGCACGCGCTGTCAACGTGACAGACACGCCGACGTGGATTGGCACCACGCACCGCTTCTACTACCGGCGTTCGCGTCCCGACGGCTATGAGTTCGTCACGGTGGACGCCGACATCCGCCAAAAGCAACCGTCGTTCGACCACGCGCGCCTCGCGGACGCACTGTCGAAGGCCGCGAATCGCACCTACGTGGCCAGCCGGCTGCCCTTTCAAGGCTTCACCTTCAACGAGGCGTTGAGCGCCATCGATCTGACGATCGACGGCGCCCGCTGGACGTGCGTGCTGGCCGACTATTCCTGCCGGACACCCGAGCTGCCGCGACCGGGCGACATTCGCCGCGGCATCACGGGACCCGTGCGCGGCGATCTCTCGACCGTGACGCCTCGTCCCCGCCTGTCGCCTGACGGCCAGTGGATGGCGTTCATCGATAACTACAACGTCGCCATCCGGCCCGTCGGCGGTGACAAGCGGATCTCCCTCAGCACGGACGGCTCCGAAGGCAACTACTACGACGGCGCGTCCATCGTCTGGTCGCCCGACTCGACCAAGGTGGCCGCCTATCGCGTTCGCCCGGGCTTTCGCAGGCTGGTGCATTACGTCTCCTCGTCTCCGGAGGATCAGCTGCAGCCCCAGCACTGGGCGATCCAGTACGCCAAGCCCGGCGATCAGCTGGATCTCGAGCAACCGGTGCTGTTCGATGTTCGCAGCCGGAGTCAGATCACCGTCGACGCGCGCCTCTTTCCCAATGCCTTCGACATGTCGGATCTGGTGTGGCGGAAGGACAGCCGCGGATTCACGTTTGAATACAACCAGCGTGGTCACCAGGCATTCCGCGTCATCGAGGTCGAGGCGCAGTCCGGCGCGGCCCGCGCCGTGATCGCGGAAGAGCCGAAGACGTTTTTCTACTACAACCG
>CAMBHC010000331.1 GCA_945866285.1 Candidatus Sulfopaludibacter sp. SbA3
TCCTGCCATGAAGAGCGGCGACCCACGCGAACTCGGCGTGCGTGTGTTCCACGCGTTTATTCAGTAGTCATGCGTACGGTCTTTTCGTTCTTCGTTCTTTGTTCTTTGTTCTTCGCTGGTAACGCGCACGCCGACATCCTCGTGTTCAAGACCGGCCGAACCATGTCGGTGCAGTCGTACCGCGTGGACGGCGACATGGCCACCGCGCGGCTGCGCGCCGGCGGGGAAGTGTCGTTTCCGGCCGCGATGATCACTCGCGTGGATGCCGACGAAGCCCCCTATCCTGTCCCGGCTGACGAAGTGCCCGTACCCGCGGTGGAGGCGGTGGCTCTCGCGGTCCCGATCCCGGCCGGCGTGGCCGATGACGTGCTGGCCGGCAGGCCCTTTGCCGGCCTGATTTCGTCGGCCGCCGCGGTGCATCACGTCGACGCCCGGTTGATTCACGCGGTCATCGAGCAGGAATCCAACTACGAAGCCCGCGCGCGGTCCAGGAAGGGCGCCCGCGGCCTGATGCAACTGATGCCGGCGACCGCCCGCCAATACGGGGTCGGCAACTCGTATGACCCCAAGGCCAACATCGAAGCCGGAGTGCGCCACCTCAAGGACCTGCTGACCCGGCTGGACCTCCCCAAGGCGCTGGCCGCCTACAACGCCGGCGAAGGCACGGTCCGCCGTTACGGGGGCCTGCCGCCCTTCCCCGAGACCCAGAACTACGTCCGCCAGATCCTGCAGCGGGTCGGCCAGTAACCCCTTCTTCGGACTATTCGCCCGGATCGACCGTCTAAACGGGTGGGAATACAGGTCCCATTTCCGTATAATCCCCTGTGGGTCAATCTTTTAGGGATGGAATTCCGCTGCCGGCTCGGCACCACTTCTGGTGAGGTCATCGAGGGCGTTTACGTGGCCCAGAGCGAAGCTGCCCTCAGGCGTGAGCTCGAGGACAAAGGGCTGCACGTTCTGGCGCTTCGGCCCCGGCTCGGCTTTGGCAACTTCGCGTTCTCGACTGGCCGCCAGGTCACCCGTCACGAATTCCTCGTCTTCAACCAGGAACTGGCCACGCTGCTGAAGGCCGGCATGCCGCTGGTGCAGTCGCTCGATATCCTGCGCACGCGCCTGACGAACCCGCTATTCAAGTCCGTTCTGGACGATGTCTACGAAAAGGTGCGGAGCGGCACGGCGCTGTCGGATGCGTTCGCTGAACACGGCGACCTGTTTCCCAGCGTCTACACGGCGTCGTTAATGGCGGGTGAGCGCGCCGGCAATCTCGATGCGGTGCTGCGGCGCTACGTCGCCTATTCAAAGACGGTCGACACGGTTCGCTCCAAGACCATCTCCGCCATGATTTATCCGGCCATCCTGATCGGGCTCGCCGTGGTGCTGGTGGCGATCATCATGGTGAAGGTGGTGCCGACGTTCTCGGAGTTCTACTTGAGCTTCGGCTCAGAGTTGCCGCTGTCGACGCGCATCATCGTGGGGGCATCGGACGTCATCCGCCAGCAGTTCCTGCCGATCCTGATCGTGCTGGGCGTGGGCGGTGCGGTGTTCTGGAACTGGGTGCGCCAGCCGGGCCACGGGCCGAAGTTTGATGCGCTACTCTTGAAGCTGCCGCTCGTGGGTCCCAGCTTTCACAAGTTCGCGACGACGCAACTGGCGCGCACGCTGGCGACGTTGCTCGGCGGTGGCATCCCGCTGGTCAACGCACTCGAGATCGCGGCGCGTTCGACCGGCAACCGCCACATGGGATTCGAGCTTGCCGCGGTCGCCACCAAGGTGCGCGAGGGGCAGAGTTTTTCGGCCACCATGCTCGAGCGGAAGACGGTGCCCGACGTCGCGATCAAGATGATCGAAGTGGGCGAGTCCACGGGCGCGCTGACCGAGATGCTCAATAGCCTGGCCGACTTCTACGACGAAGAGATCGAAACCGACGTCGCCCGGTTCGTGACGGTCATCGAGCCGGCCATGCTGGTGTTTATGGGTGTCGTCATTTCGGGCATCGTGCTGGCCCTCTACATGCCGCTGTTCCAGCTCACCTCCGTGATGGGCAACCGCTAATGACGAAGGGACGCTTCACGTGGATGTAACCCCGGACGACACCCTCGACCCGGCGGCGCTGATCGATGAGCCGGCGACCGCGCCGGAGGTCTCGGCCGAAGAGCGCGGCGCCGAAGAGGCCGCGGCCCGCCGCCTGGCGGAACGCTATCGGCTCGATTTCCTGAACATGCACGACTTCCGGATTGATCAGGAATTGTTCCGATCGATTCCCGCGGACCTGATGTTGCGTTACGGCTTCGTGCCGTACCGCCGCGACGGCCGCTCGCTGGTGATTGTCGTCTCGGATCCCACCGACCTGCCGATGATCGACGAGCTCGGCGTGATCCTCGGCACTCCGGTACGGGTGATGGTCGGCGCGCGGTCGGCGATCGAGGGCATGCTGAAGAAGAGCGAAAGCTCGCAGCGCGTGCTCGATGAGGCGACCGAGGAGTTCCAGATCCAGGTCCTCAAAGACGATGACCTGGGCGATGAGAACCTGACCGTCGAGCGGCTGACCAGCGACAGCAGTCCGATCATTCGCCTGGTGGACTCCACCATTTACACCGCCATCCAGCGTCGCGCGAGTGACATTCACATCGAGACGCAGGACGATGGGGTGTACGTGAAGTACCGCATCGACGGCGTGCTGCAGTCGGCCATGCGGCCGATTGCCAAGCGGTTTCACAGCTCCATCCTGTCGCGCATCAAGGTCATGGCCGAGCTGGATATCGCCGAGAAGCGCGTGCCGCAGGACGGCCGCTTTCGCCTGCGCGCGGCCGGCAAGACCATCGACTTCCGCGTCTCGGTGATGCCGAGCGTGCACGGCGAAGACGCCGTGATTCGTATTCTCGACAAGCAGTCGATGAGCGAGCAGTTCACCGAACTGCGGCTCGACATCCTCGGCTTTCCCGAGGAGGAGCTGAAGCGGTTCCGGAAGTACATTCGCGAGCCGTACGGCATGGTGCTGGTCACCGGTCCCACCGGCAGCGGCAAGACCACGACGCTCTACGCGGCGCTGGCCGAAATCCGCACCATCGAAGACAAGATCATCACCATCGAAGATCCGGTCGAATACCAGTTGAAGGGCATCACGCAGATTCCGATCAACGAGAAGAAGGGGCTGACGTTCGCGCGCGGGTTGCGCTCGATCCTGCGCCACGACCCCGACAAGGTGATGGTCGGCGAAATCCGCGACCCGGAAACCGCGCAGATCGCGATCCAGTCGGCGCTGACCGGCCACCTGGTGTTCACCACGGTGCACGCCAACAACGTGTTCGACGTGCTGGGCCGCTTCCTGAACATGGGCGTCGAGCCGTATCAATTCATCTCGGCGCTCAACTGCGTGTTGGCGCAGCGGCTGGTGCGCAAGATCTGCGAGGCGTGCAAGCATCCGGTGGTGATCGACCCCGCGCTGCTGGCCGAATCGGCGATCGAGGCGAGCGTCGCCGCCAAGCACACGTTCTACGAAGGTGCCGGCTGCATTGAGTGCGGCGGTACCGGCTTCAAGGGCCGCATGGCGATCTGCGAGCTGCTCGACCTCACCGACCATATCCGCGAGATCATTCTCGATAAGCGTCCGA
>CAMBHC010000332.1 GCA_945866285.1 Candidatus Sulfopaludibacter sp. SbA3
AAAGCGCTGCACAACCGCCACGGCGCCGCCGCGGCCATCCGCGACACCGCGACGCCTTGCCTGGTGACGCAGCCAGCCGAGCACGGCACGCAGATAGACCGCCACCACGGCCCGGCAGAGCGTGTGGTCCCACGCCAGCAGGTAGCGAAGACGCGGCGGCAACGTTAGGACCCATTGCCGGATGGGTACCTCGGGAAACACGTGGTCGATCAGGTGCGCGGCCCGGTCCGTCATGCGGCGACCGCCGCAGCTTGGACAGAATCCGCGCCCTTTGCACGAGAACGGCACCAGCCGATCGAGTCGGCAATCCGGGCACCGGAACCGCGCGAAGCCGGCCGCCAGACATCCGCACGTCAGGAAGTCGCGGAACTCCTGTTCAACGAAGCGTGGCAGTCCCTGGCCGTCTCGCAAGTGCGCCGCCTGCGCGCGGAACGTCTCGAAGTGGTCGCGCACCAGTTGGTGCAAAGCCCCCTGCCCGGGCCGACGCGGTTGATAGGTGGATGAAGCACTGGCCACACCACCGACCGGCGCAAGGCTCGTGCCCGGCGGTCTCAGGCTGTGGAGTCAACGATTATGAGGAACACGGCTGCGACCGATCGCAGAAACGTCAACAGTCCGCGCGATCGCGCAGCGCAGAATCTGCCGGATTGCCTGTCGGTCCCGCGCTTGACTGAACAGGCAACCCCACGAAGGGGTTGCCTCTACCGGCGATCCTCAGGCAACCCTGAAGGGTTGCCTCCACCAAACTTCTTACCGGAACTGCCCCATCAGCTTCTGCAGCGCGTCGTTGCCCGGGCAGAGCTGGGCGTGCGGCAGGTTGTAGAGGGAACCGGGCACGGTGTCGTTCTGGTCGTGCACGTCCTTCGAATCCGGCGAGATGTAGAGCAGGCCGGTGACGACCTCACCCTTCTTCTGATGCTCGCGGATGTGTGCGTAGGCGGCGTCGCGGTTGGTCGGGTCGTAGTCCTTCGCCAGCTTGCGGAACTTCACCCAGCTGCCGTCGTGCATCATCACGTTCTGGACGCTGCCCGCTTCGTAGTCGGCGCTGATCTCGTCGGCGTGCGGCACGAAGTCGGCCTGCACCACTTCCACCTTGTGCTCGCGCGTGTAGGCGTAGCTCTTGGTCGAGCCGTCGTGATCGTTAAAGGTCACGCACGGCGAGATGATGTCGATGAACGCGAAGCCGCGATGCGCCAGGCCGGCCTGGATGATCGGCACCAGCTGCGCCTTGTCGCCCGAGAAACTGCGGGCGACAAACGTGGCGCCGAGCGTCAGCGCCAGCAGGGCGCTGTCGATGGGCTGCATCTGGTTCGCTTCGCCCTTCTTGGCCGTCGAGCCCACGTCGGCTGAGGCCGAGAACTGCCCCTTAGTCAGGCCATACACGCCGTTGTTCTCGAGCATGTAGAGCATGTTCACGTTGCGGCGGATGGCGTGGCACAGTTGGCCGAGACCAATCGACAGCGAGTCGCCATCGCCCGACACGCCGATCATGATCAGGTCGCGGTTGGCGGCGTTGGCGCCAGTCGCCACTGCCGGCATGCGGCCGTGGACGCTGTTGAAGCCGTGGGCCTCGCGCAGGAAATACGCCGGGGTCTTCGACGAGCAGCCAATGCCCGAGAGCTTCGCCACCTTGTGCGGCGGAATGCTCAATTCCCAGAACGCCTGGATGACGGCAGCGGTAATCGAATCGTGGCCGCAGCCGGCGCACAACGTGGTGATCGCGCCCTCGTAGTCACGGCGGGTCAGGCCGATCTCGTTCTTCTTGAGGGAAGGGTGATGAACTTTTGGTTTCGCGATGTAGGTCATGCCGCCTTCTCCAATTTCGCCTTCACGCCGCTAATCACATGGTGCGCGCTCATCGGGAAGCCCGCGTAGTAGCGGACCGACTCCAGCTTCTCGCGGTGCACGCCGGTCTCGAGCATCAGCAGGCTCCGCAACTGCGCGTCGCGGTTCTGCTCGACCACGAAATTGACTTCGTGTTGCTCCAGAAACTGCCGCACTTCGTCTCCGAAGGGGAAGCCGCGGACGCGCATGTAGTTCAGCTTGATGCCGTCCCTGGCGAGCAGGTCCATGGCTTCGATGCAGGCGGCGTGACAGCCACCGACCGTGACCAGGCCCATGGTCGCGCCCGGCGTCGGCCGCATGAACGGCTGCGGGACGGCCTTCGCGGCGCCCTGCACCTTGCGGTTGATGCGATCGAGCACTTCCTGGTATTCGTCGCCGTCCTCGGTGTAGCCACCCAACTTGTTGTGGCCCGAGCCGCGCGTGAAGAACGCGCCCTTGGGGTGCACGCCCGGCAGCGAACGCTGCGGGATGCCGTCGCCGTCGACGTCCAGGTAGCGGTAGAAACTCTTGGCTTTCTCCAGCTCCTCGGCCGACAACACTTTGCCGCGATCAGGCTTGTAGGCATCGTCCCAGGTCAGCTTCGGCACCATCCAGTCGTTCATGCCGATGTCGAGATCGCTGACCAGGAACACCGGCGTCTGGAAGCGCTCCGCCAGATCGAAGGCTTTGGCTGACATCTCGAACGCTTCGCGCGGATCCGACGGATACAAGCAGACATGGCGGGTGTCGCCATGCGACGCGTAGGCACACAGCATGAGGTCGCCCTGCTGGGTGCGCGTCGGCATGCCGGTCGAAGGACCGGTGCGCTGCACGTCAACAATTACCGCGGGAATCTCGGCGTAGTAGGCCAGGCCGATGAACTCGTTCATCAGCGAGATGCCGGGGCCCGACGTGGGCGTGAACGCCCGCGCGCCGGCCCATGAGGCGCCGATCACCATGCCGAGCGCGGCCAGCTCGTCTTCGGCCTGCAGGATGGCGAATTTCTTCTGCTTGGTCTCCGGATCGCGCCGGTACTTCATGCAGAAGCTCTTGAACGCTTCCATGACCGAGGTCGCCGGGGTAATCGGGTACCACGCGCCGACCGTCGCGCCGGCGTAGATCGCACCGAGGGCGGCGGCGGTGTTGCCGTCGATCAGGATGCTGTCTTTCGTCGCGTCCATCTTCTCGAGATGCATCGGCAGCGGGCACGGGAAGTTCGCCTTGGCGTAGTCGTAGCCAAGCGCGATCGCCTTCTCGTTGGATTCGAGCAGCGGCTTCTTGGCCGCGTACTTTTCCTTCGTCAGCGCCGAAATAACCTCGGTGTCCATGCCGATCAGCGCCGCCAGCGCGCCGGCGTAGGCAATGTTCTTCATCAGGATGCGCTCGCGCACGCCCTTGAAGGCGGCGTTGCACATCTCGGCCAGCGGCACGCCGAGGTAGGTGACGTCAGGCCTGATCAGCTTGTCGTCGAGCGGCCACGACGAGTCGAACATCAGGTAGCCGCCGGTGCGCACCTCGGCGACGTCCTTCGCATACGTCGCGGCGTTCAGCGCGAGCATGAGGTCGAACGTCGGCGTGCGCGCGGTGTAGCCATCCCTGCTGACGCGGATCTCGTACCACGTCGGCAGGCCCTGGATGTTCGAGGGAAACACGTTCTTCCCCGTCACCGGCACGCCCATCCGGAAGATGGCCTGCATGATCAGGCCGTTGGCACTCGCCGAGCCGGTCCCGTTGGCGGTGGCGATCTTGAAAGCGAAATCGTTGATTCGGTT
>CAMBHC010000333.1 GCA_945866285.1 Candidatus Sulfopaludibacter sp. SbA3
CCGGGCAGGGAACCGCCGTCCACGATCACGGGGGCCTGTGGTGCGTTGAAGGGGTGGTCGACGGCGAGATCGCCGTGACCCAGTACTTGGTCGAGCCAGAAGCCGACGGCTACTTCCGCGTGACGCCGATTGGGGCGTTGCTGGCCGGGACGGGTTCGGCCGGCTGTTTGATTCCCCCAACCGATCACCACGTGCTCGCCAATGCGCGGCCCGCCAGGGCCTCGATCACCTTGCATGTGTATGGCGGTGACCTGGACGACTGCAAGGTGTTCCTGCCGGCGACGCCTGATGGCCGCTACGCGGAAACCATGAAGTCGCTGTCGTTCAACGAGTGACCGACCACATCGATCTGAATTTCCGCGGCAGCGATCGCGTGATCGCGACCGCTGTTCTCATGGGCCCTGACGGGGTCACGCTCGTCGATCCTGGTCCCACGTCGTGCCTGCCCGCGCTCGAAGGCGGGTTGCGGCAGCGCGGCTTGACGCTGCGCGACGTGCGCACCCTGCTGATCACCCACATCCACCTTGATCACGCCGGCGCCGTCGGGACCATCGTCGAGCGCGTGCCGTCGATCCAGGTTCATGTTCATGAACGCGGTGCGCCGCACATGGTGGACCCGACAAAGCTGCTGGCAAGCGCCACGCGGTTGTATGGGGATCAGATGGATACCCTGTGGGGGGCGTTCCTGCCGGTGCCGGCCGCGAATGTCCATGCACTGCAGGGCGGGGAGCGGATTGCAACCGCGGGTACAACCCTCCGCGTGGCCTACACCCCCGGCCACGCCAAGCACCACGTCAGTTTCCTCGACGAAGCCACGGGCATGGCCTATGTGGGCGACACAGGTGGCATCCGCGTGAGTGGAGACTACCTGCTGGCGCCAACGCCGCCGCCTGACATCGACCTGGCCGCGTGGCGCGAGAGCCTCGCGGTGATCGACGCGTGGAATCCGGTGTCGCTGTTCCTGACGCACTTTGGCGTGGTGACCGGCGCCAAGGCGCACGTCGCGCGGTTTCGTGAGACCTTGTCGGCCCAGGCCGAGGCCGTGCGCCAGTCGCTGGCCGCCGGCAGCACCGACGAAGAGCGGACGCGGGTGTTCGTGGAGCACCTGCGGCGCGACGTCAGGAAGACCCTGCCCGAGCACGAGGCCCGGGCCACGGAGTTGGCGGCGCCCTTCGATCAACTCTGGCAGGGCCTGGAGCGATACTGGAAAAAACAAATGGCGAATAACGAATAGCAAGAGGTCGTTCGTTATTCGCACTTCGTTCTTCGTTATTACACCGCGATGGCCTCGAGCAGGGGCGATGACTGCGCCGCAGGCATTTGCGGTTCGACCAGGAATCGCAGCGCATAGCCGGACGGCGTACCAGTCGAACGACGGCAAGGCGCTACCCGCCAGACCGCCGACAACACCCGCCCTTCACGCAAACGCAACGGCAAGGCCTCGGTCATTCGGGTTGACCGCTCAATCTGCAGGTGGACCAGGCGAAAGAGCGGAATGGCAGCGCCCGCCTCGCACTCGACAAACGCACCGGCGTCACTCACATCGCGGGTCGTAACCGAGATGAATCGGACCGCGCCCGAAGCGTCCTTCCAGGTCAGCCGGGCAGGCAGCAAGACCACCCGGCGTTCAGACGACCGTTGAGCGTTTCTTCCCGTCAGTTTCTGTTCATCCGCCACGGGCGACTCCAGGAATTGTGACCACACGCAAAAATCACGGGATTGCAATCAGGGCGGGTCGAAGACCCGACCTGCACAGAAACACTCCAAGATCCCCGCCGACTCTGTGCAGGCCGCCAATACATGGGCTGTGAGCGACCGATGGCGATCAGGAATGAGCTTGAACTGACTGTGTGGCTGGCCGCGACGAGGTAGGTGGTGGTTACTAAGTATCCGTCAAGGCGCGTGACTGGCTACTTAGTAGTCACTCCTGGGCCACCCTCGATGCCCAGTCGGCGCAGCTTCAGGTAGAGCCCGCGGCGGGTGAGTCCGAGTGCACGGGAAGTCTCGGAGATGTTGCCGCGGTGGCGCGTCATCATCTCGCGAATCAAATCGCGCTCGATTTCATCGACCACCGAGGCCAGGGTCTGTCCGCCACGCCGGGATACCCGTCCGCCGGAGGCGGAACCGGATGCCGGCGTGGCGGCGGCGGCGGTGAGGTCGGTCGACAAGTGCTCGGGGCCAATCGTGCTCCCGGCCGGGGCCATGGCGACCGCCCGCTGAATCTCGTTGCGCAATTGCCGGACGTTGCCGGGCCAGAAGTATTGCGCGAACAGGTCGAGGACCTCGGCGCTCAGCTGCATGTCGGGCTTGCCCAGCCGATCGGACGCCTCGCGCAGGAAGAACGTCGTCAGGTGGGGAATCTCTTCGCGGCGCTGGCGCAGGGGCGGCACGTGAATCCGAATCACGCTGAGGCGATAGTAGAGGTCCTCGCGGAATTTGCCCTCGGCGACACGCTGTTCGAGGTCGGCGTTGGTGGCCGCGAGCACGCGGACATCCACCGGTTGCGGACGGTTCTCACCGACCGGCATGATCTCGCCCTGCTCCAGGAACCGCAGCAGTTTCGGCTGCACGTCGAGCGGCAGGTCGCCGATTTCATCGAGGAACAAGGTGCCGCCGGCGGCGGTGCGAATCAGGCCCGGCTGGTCGGAGACGGCCCCGGTGAAGGACCCACGACGGTGACCGAACAACTGGCTGTCGGCGAGTTCGCGGGTGGTCGTAGTGCAGTTGTAGGGCAGGAAGGTCGCGGAGTTCCGAGAGGACCCGACGTGAATGGCCCGCGCCACCAGTTCCTTGCCGGTGCCGCTCTCACCGGTGATCAGCACCGTCAGGTCATTGCCCTGCAGTCGCTGGATCTGATCAACGACCTTGTGCATCGCGGCGCTGGCGCAGAGGAAGCCTGGCAGCAGCGGCTCGAGTGGACGCTCGGTGGTCGAGTCGACCGGCGACGTCGGCCGGTCGCGGACGCCGCACAGGTCGAAGCCCTGGCGCGCGACCGCCGCCATCATCCGGACCCGGCGCCGCAGCGGATGTCCCAGCGTGCGCGGTGTCGCAATGACGACATGACGCAGGCCGTCTGGCTCGCGGCCGATGGCTTCAACGGTCAGGCTGCCGGTCGCGTAAGGTGCGCCCTGGACGGCCAGTTTGGCCATGGTGGTCGCCGCAGCGGTATCGGCGCCGGCGCACGCAATCACGCGAACGTCACCGCCCGGGAGTTCGGCGTAGACGACCGTGACATCGGCCGTAACGGCCTCAAGCAGCGTGGCGGCCAACTCGCGGGCGAGCAGGTCCGGCAATACCGCGGCATCCACCAGTCGCCGTACCAGCGCGTCGTCGGCGTCGGCAGGGGAGCCCACGTACTCACCGGTGCCCGGTGGCTGGTCGGCAGTCATTTCAGCTTGGACCTCCTCGAGGTCTCGCGTGGCGCCAAGCGCGCGGAACACCTGGGCGGCGTACTGATAGTGCCGGTCGGCCGTCGATCGCGCGCCGGCCTTGGAGGCGAGCCGCGCCAGCGCCATCTGGCTCACCGCCGCCTGGTAGCGTTCGCCGACCAGCTCGAACACGCTCGAACACTGCGCGATGTCGTGATA
>CAMBHC010000334.1 GCA_945866285.1 Candidatus Sulfopaludibacter sp. SbA3
ACAACGTCGTCGGCACATTCGGGGTGCTCGAAGCCATGCGCCAGGCCGGCGTCCGCCGCTTCGTGTTCTCGTCGACCTGCGCGGTCTACGGTGAGCCGTTGCAGGTGCCGATTGTCGAGACTCTCGACAAGCACCCGATCAACGCGTACGGCGAGACCAAGCTGGCGATCGAGCGGGCCTTGCCGCACCTGGAGCGCGCCTACGGGTTGCAGTGGATGGCGCTGCGTTACTTCAACGCCGCGGGTGGCCATCCGGATGGCACCATCGGCGAGGATCACGCGGTTGAAGTGCACCTGATCCCGCTCGCGATCCAGGCGGCCACCGGTGGCCAGCCACTGAAGGTGTTCGGGGAGGATTATCCGACGCCTGACGGCACCTGCCAGCGCGATTACATCCACGTCTGCGACCTGGCGGAAGCCCACTTGTGCGCACTCGCGGCGCTGGAACGCGGCGCGCCGTCGGCGGCCTATAACATCGGCACTGGCACGCCGCAATCCGTGCGCGCCGTGATCGACACGGTCAGCCGGGTGGTCGGTACTCCCGTGGCGTGGCAGGCGGCACCGAGGCGTCCCGGCGACCCCGCCACGCTGTATGCGGCCAGCGACCGCGCCCAGCGCGAGTTGCACTGGACGCCACGCTACGCCGACCTCGAAGTGATCGTCCGTCACGCGTGGCAGTGGCATTCCAACCACCCGACAGGGTATAGGGTGTCTGACACCCGCTGATGAGTCCCTTCCTGCGTCTCCTTCGTTACGCGACCCCCCACAAGACGGTCATGGCCGGCGCGGCCGTGGCCATGGTCGTGTACGGGGCCTCGTCCGCGGCGCTGGCGTACCTGATCAAACCGATCATCGATGACGTGTTGACGACGCGGGGCAAGCTGGCGTCGATTACCACCGCGCTCCTGATCATCTACCTGCTCAAGGGGTTGGGCTCGTATTTCTCCAGCTACCTCATGGAGGGACTGGGCCACCGCGTGGTGATGGTGGTGCGCAACCAGTTGTTCCGCCACATGCTCGACCAATCGGCGGCGTTCTTCGCGCGCCGGACGGCGGGGCAGTTGTTGTCGCGCATCAATAACGATGTCGGCCTGGTCCAACGCGCGGTGTCGGAGACCATCGGCGATCTGGCGCGCGAATCGTTGACGCTGGTTGGTTCGGCGGCCCTGCTGTTCTACTACGATGCCAAGCTGGCGCTGGTCTGCATGACCGCGGCGCCGCTGGTGGTCTATCCGATCGTCCGCCTCGGCAAGCGGGTGCGCCAGGTGTCGCGCTGGAGCCAGGAGGCGCAGGAACACATGTCGCACGTCGCCGGCGAAGCGTTCACCGGCCACCGCATCGTCAAGGCGTTTGGCGCCGAGGGCCGCGAGGCCACCAAGTTCGAGCGCGCCTCGTCCACGCTGTTTCGGACCAACCTGAAGGTGACGCGGGTGCTGGCGATCCTCCCGCCGCTGATGGAGTTCCTCGGCGGCGTCGCCATTGCCGGCGCCCTCTGGTATGGCAGCCGTGAAATTGCCCAGGGCCGGCTGACGGCGGGTGAGTTCACCTCGTTCGTGGCAGCGCTGTTGCTGATGTACGGGCCGATCAAGAAGCTGTCGCGCGTGAACGCCAACCTGCAGCAGGCGATGAGCGCGTCCGACCGGATTTTCGAACTGCTCGACACGCACACGGAAGTCACGGAGCGCCCGGGCGCGGTGCCGCTGCCGCCATTCACGGGCGCGATCGAGTTCAGCGACGTCAGCTTCGGTTACGAGGATGGCGTTGGCCGCAGCACGCTGCGGGGCGTGTCGTTCTCGGTGCGCGCCGGGCAGATGGTGGCCATTGTCGGCCGCAGCGGCGCCGGCAAGACCACGCTGGTCAACCTGCTGCCGCGCTTCTACGACGTCACGACCGGCGCCATCACCATCGACGGCCGGGACCTTCGCGATGTCACGTTGGCCTCGTTGCGCGCGCAGATCGGCATGGTCACGCAGGAGACCGTCCTGTTCGACGACACCATCGCCGCCAACATTGCCTATGGCACTCCGGGCGCGCCGATGGCGGCCATCGAAGCGGCGGCGCGGGCCGCGAACGCCCACGATTTCATCGCTGCGCAGCCGCACGGCTACAAGACGACGATTGGCGAGCGCGGCCAGCGCCTGTCGGGCGGCCAGCGCCAGCGCCTGGCCATTGCCCGAGCGCTGCTCAAGAACTCGCCGCTGCTGATCCTCGACGAAGCGACCTCAGCCCTCGATTCCGAATCCGAACGCCTGGTGCAGCAAGCGCTCGCCACGCTGATGATGAACCGCACGTCGTTTGTGATTGCGCACCGGCTGTCCACGGTGCAGAAGGCCGACGCGATCATCGTGCTCGAGCGGGGCCTGGTGGTCGAGATGGGCAAGCACGATGAGTTGAGCCAGCGGCCGAACGGCGTGTACGCGCGGCTGCATCAAATGCAGTTGCTCGAGACCCGCCCGGACGCGAAAGAACTGAAGGCTGAGACCCGCCGGCTGAAGGCTGAGAGCACCCTATGATTAAGAGCATGACCGGCTTTGCCTCACTCACGCGTGACGACGAGCGTGGCACGGTCGGTGTGACGATCCGCGCGGTCAATCACCGCTTTCTCGATCTCCAGTTGCGGTTGCCGACGCCGCTCGCCTCGCTCGAGCCGGCGCTGCGGGCCTTGGTGCAGAAGCGCCTGGGCCGCGGCCGCGTTGAGATCGCCGTGTCGCTGCAGACGCGGCAGGCGTCGGTGCCGCGCATCGAGTTGAATGCCGAGTTCGCGCAGGCGCTGTCGGCGGCCATGGACCAGGCGCGGTCGCAGGGGCTGGTGAGCGGCATGCTCACCCCCGGCGATTTGCTGCGCTTGCCGCAAGCGCTGACCATCCAGGAACAGTTGCCGGAATCGGGTGGCTTGGCCGAGGCCCTGGGCACGCCGGTGGCAGCAGCAGTGGACGGCGCGATCGATCAGCTCGAGACGATGCGTGTCCTCGAGGGGCAGCACCTGCGCGTGGACCTGGATACGCGCAAGGCGTTGTTGGCGGAGTTGATCCGTCGCATTGCCGCTGCCGCGGAGACCGGTGGGCAGGAACTCGAGGCGCGGCTCATGGAGCGTGCCCGCGAGCTCGCTGGCGCACTGCCGATCGATCAGTCGGCGCTGGCGCAAGAGGTGGTGCGCGTCGCGCAGCGCTCGGACATCAGCGAAGAGATCACGCGATTCCACGGCCACCTGGCGCATTGGGATGCCCTCTCCGGCAGCCCCGAACCCTGCGGCCGCAAGCTCGACTTCCTGCTGCAGGAGATGAACCGCGAGGTCAATACCATTGGCTCGAAGGCCGATGGCCTGCTGGTGTCTGAAGTCGTGATTCAGGCGAAGGCCGAGTTGGAGAAGATGCGGGAGCAAGTCCAGAATGTTGAGTAACGACCGCGGGCTGCTGTTCATCATCTCGGCCGCGTCGGGCACGGGCAAGACGACGCTGGCCGAGTGTCTGGTGCAGACGCTGCCGAACCTGCGGATGTCGCGGTCGTACACCTCCCGCGCGGCGCGCGCCGGCGAGCGCGACGGCGTCGACTATAAGTTCACCAGCCGCCCTGAATT
>CAMBHC010000335.1 GCA_945866285.1 Candidatus Sulfopaludibacter sp. SbA3
ATCCGGCCGTGCCTCTACTGTCCCCGCCTGACCAGCTGGACGCCGCCTGCAGCGAGAGCGCGAGGCCGAAGTCGGCCAGACGCGCGTTCCCTCGCCGGTCGATGAGGATGTTGGCCGGCTTGAGGTCGCAGTGCACGATGCCGCGCCCATGCGCGTCGGCCAGGGCGTCGGTCAACTGCTGCCCAAGCGCAAGGACCTCGGCCACGGGCAGTGGTCCGCGCCGCAGACGCGCCGACAGGCTCTCGCCTTCGACATACTCCATGACGATCCAGACCGTCTGGTCGTCTTCAATGACGTCGAAGATCGCGGCGATGCCCGGGTGATGCAGTTGCGCGACAGCCCGGGCCTCGCGCAGGAGGGCGCGGCGCATGTCGCCGAGCGCGTCCGAGGCCAGGCGCTTGAGGGCCACCTGGCGGCGCAGCCGGGTATCCTCGGCGAGAAACACTTCGCCCATCCCGCCCGCCCCGATCTTCTCGAGCACGCGGTACGGACCAACCAGGGGGCCTGGTAATGACCAGGGCGCCATTATGCGCCCGGACGCGGGCTTTGGCTCGTAATATTGTGATCTCGATTCCGACGGTGCGCCCTCGCACGGTTGGCCGGTTGGACACTTGGGGCAGTGCTGGCGCTGCTCCCCTCACCAGTCTGGGGGCAACGGCCGATCGAGTCGGCTTTGCGGGACCCGGCCATCGCCAGCGGCCGCCGTGGTGTCGTGCCGGAACACGACCTCGTCTTCGCGGCCGTTGCCCAGGAAGAGACGGGCCTCAGGGGGATGCAGGCGCTCTACGCGCAGTGGCAGGACCGCGCGATTGGCTTCGTTGATGTCCTCGGTGACGGCCACAGCGTCACCTACGGTGCCATCACCATTCACTGGTGGAAGGTGGTGGCGTCGGGACCGGCGGGCCACTCGCTGAACGGCGGCGTGCCCAACGTGAACCAGGGCATCGGCCGGGCCGTGGACCGCATCCTGCAGCTACCCCAACCCGAGCGCTACAAAGACCAGCGCGTGGTGATCAACGTCGCGATGCTGCAAAGCGGCGCGGTCTACAACCACAAGCCCGACACCGGGTGGTTCTCGCTCGACGTGCGGTCGCTCGACGCCGCTCGCGTCGAGGAGGTCGAACGTGACGTGACAGCGCTGCTCGCGCAGGTCACGCGCGAGCCGACGATTGGCTTTGTGATGGAGCCGTTCCAGTTGACGCCGGGCGGCCGGCTTCCGGGGTTCCGCGAGTCGGCCGCGGCGCGCGTGGCGCAGGACAGGGGTGATCGACGCGTCCAATCTGACGCCGTGATATAACGATGATCGCTTCGGGTGCCCACGTCGGGCTCAATAGGGAAGTCCGGTGCAACACCGGCGCGGTCCCGCCACTGTAAGGAAGGAACGCTCGCTTCAATTAACCACTCGGCGCGTTGCCGGGGAAGGTGAAGCGGGCTGCAGCCCCCCGCTGCGTCCCCCGAGCCAGGAGACCTGCCCCAAGCGTCATCCATTGACTTGCCCGGGGAGGCAACGGTCATGCGACTGTCGTTCCGTTCTGTACCAATCAGCGTCTTCCTTTTCAGTCTCTCGCTCTTCAATCCCGTTGCGGCGCAGCAGGCCGACGTGGCGGTCCAGGGTGTCGTGTCCGATACGTCAGGCGCCGTGGTGTCTGGCGCGACGGTCACTGCCGTGGTCGCGGGCCGCGCGGTGTCACGCGCCATCACCTCGTCCGATGGCGCGTACCGCGTTGACGTTCCGGCCGGTGTGCCCATTGAGCTACGGGTGAGGCGCGAGGGCTTTGCCGATCAGGTGGTGGCCCTCGCCGGCGCCGCTCAACTGTTCACGCAGCACATCACTCTCCGGGTGGGCGGCGTCTCAGACACCCTGGTCGTGACCGCCTCACGCACGCCCGAGAGCCGTACCAAGGTCACTCAATCCGTGACCTCTTTCACCCGTGCCGAGATGGAAGCCCTCGGTGCTGCGTCATTGGCCGATGTTGTACGGTTCGTGCCCGGTGTCAATGTTGAGAGCATCGGCCGCGAAGGCGCGGTGACGTCGATGTTCACGCGTGGCGGTGAGTCCGACTACAACCTGGTGCTGATCGACGGCGTGCGCGTCAACCAGAGCGGCGGCGTCTTCGATTTCAGCCGCATCAATGCCGCCGAAATCGAGCGCGTGGAAGTGGTCCGCGGCGCGCAGTCGTCATTGTGGGGCTCAGACGCGATGGGCTCGGTGGTGCAGGTCTTCACGCGTCGCGCTGGTGAGGCCGATCGGCCGCAGGTCGTCGCCGCCACCGAAGGCGGATCGTTCGGCACCTTCCGTGGTGACGCGCGCCTGATGGGTGGCGCCTCGGGCCGGGTGGACTACTCGGCTGGTGTGTCGCGCCGGCAATCTGACGGCGCCTTTGCCGACTTGCTGCCCGAAGACGACACCTTCGAGCAGAACGCCGTTGATACCAGCCTCGGTGCCACACTGAGCGATCGCCTCGCGCTGCGCGGCGGCCTGCGCTCGACGACGGCCGACGGCAAGTCGGTCGGCGCCCTCGCCTACGGTGCGCGCAATACCGGTGGCGCCTACAACACGCGCGACCTGTCGGGTCATCTCGACCTGTCGCACTCGCTGGGAGCGCGGCTCTCCGGGACGGCGAGCTTCAACTACTTCCGCTACACGAGCGAGTCGGCCGATACCATCGCCGATCCGGCGTTCTTCACCTACGCCATTCTCGAGGGCACCCCGAACGCGATCTTCCCGAACGGCTCGCGGCTCGTCCGGTTGCTTGGTGCCGCGGAGTTCAACGCCTTGGTGGCGGCCGGCGCCACGCCCGCGGCGGGGCAGTTCCTGGCATCCCGGCAAACGTCGAACTTTCCGTTCACCAGTAAGTCAGAGTTCGACCGGCCGGCGTTCCGCTACCAGGCCGACTACGACTGGTCGGGGCAGCGCTTCAGCGCCGGCTACGAGTGGGAGCGCGAGATTAACGCGTTGTCCGAAGATGTGCGACTCGACAACCAGTCGTTCTTCGTCCAGCAGCAGTTCAGCGCGCGCGACCGCTGGTTCGCGACGATGGGCGGCCGCCTTGACAGCAAGGAAGGGGCCGACACGTTCTTCAGTCCGAAGCTGTCGGCTGGCGGTTACCTCGTGCCGTTCAAGAATGGGGTGGTGTCGTCCGTGAAGGTGTTCGGCAACGCCGGCCAGGGCATCAAGTCGCCCTCGCTCAGCGAGCGCTTCGGTGGGTCTTTCACCGACCCGGCGCCAGACCTGAAGGTGGAGCAGGCACGGACGGGCGATGTTGGCGTCGAGGCCACCTTCGCGAATCAGCGCTACCGCGGGCTCGTCACCTATTTCAACAACGCTTACACCGATCAGATCGCGTATCGGGGCGGCGTGAAGGGCGACGGCGTGGCGGAGTACATCAACATCGACGGCTCGAAGGCCGAGGGATGGGAACTGGAGTGGGCGCTGCAGCGTCCGGTGGCGGGCCTGACGGCGTCGGCCAGCTACACCTATGTCGACCACCGCGTGGTGACCAACGTCAGCACCAGCCAGCAGTTTCAACCGGGCCAGCCGCTGCTGCGCCGGCCGAAGAACTCCGGCAA
>CAMBHC010000336.1 GCA_945866285.1 Candidatus Sulfopaludibacter sp. SbA3
GAAGTACGGCTTCGTGCAGACGTAGCAGCCGCGGTCGACCGCGGGTGGGGTCTGGTCGGTCGGGGGCGGTGGACGTGGAGGCAACCCTTCAGGGTTGCCTGACAGGGCGTCGTCGTCGATTGCCGGCGGGAACACGTTGGGCGTGGTGATCATCGGCCGGCGCCGCAGCGTACGGATGCCGGTGTCGTTCAAGATGGCTTCGGCCTTCCTGACGCCCGCGGCCTTCACGGCCTTCTGCCGCTTGCGTTTCGCGTGCGGATCGATCTCCGACAAGGTCGTGATCGCGCGGTGGAAGCGGTGGCGTTCCTCGGTAGGCAGCGACCGCAGCAGGGCGCGGTCGCGGGCAATCCGTTCCAGCCACTCGAGCGCGGTTTCGGCCTCGGTGGCTCGTTCCTTCGTAGACATCCACTCCCAGCGTAGCCGAAATGTCCTTGGTCCCGGATCCCGACTCCCGACTCCCGGTGTATACATATGTCCATGGAACGCCGCGAATTCATCACTAACTCAATGGTCGCGCCCCTGGCGACGAGCCTGATTGCCTCAACCGCTGCCGCCGCATCCGACGAGGGCAGCCAGGCCCGCCCGGCGCCCGGCCGGAAGATCCTGGTCGCCGGCGGCGGCTTCAATACTGCGTTCATCCGCTACATGGCCGAGGTCACCGGCAAGCCACGGCCGAAGCTGCTGTACCTGCCGACCGCGTCCGCGGATTCGCAGAGCGGCGTGATCACCTGGTATCGCAACTGCGCCACGCTCAACGTTGAACCGTCGCATCAGATCAGCTTCATCGCCAGCACCGCGCAGGACAAGAGCTGGGAAGAGGTCTTCCTCTCAGTTGACGGCATTGTCTGCTCGGGTGGTAACACGCTGAACCAGCAGGCCATCTGGAAGGCGCAGGGCATTGACGTGATCCTGAAGCAGGCCTGGGACCGCGGCATTGTGCTCGGCGGTGCGAGTGCGGGGTCGCTGTGCTGGTTTGAAGAGGGAACGACCGACTCGCGGCCCAAGGATCTGTCGACCGTGCAGTGCCTCGGGTTCCTGAAGGGCAGTCACTCGCCGCACTACGACGCGGAGCCGGGCCGCCGGCCGCTGTACCAGAAGCTGATCGGCTCAGGGCAGATGAAGCCGGGCTACGCTTGCGATAACGACGCCGGCATCTACTTCGAAGACAACACCGTCAAGCGCGTCGTCTCGGCGCGCGTCGGCGCCAAGGTGTACTACGTCAGCCTGGAAAACGGGAAGGTCGTCGAGAAGGTGATGGAGCCCGACCACATCGCCTGAGCCACATCGCCGGCCCGATTGGCGCCAGACCAGGTCCTGAGAGGACGGTCTGTGTCGGTCCCCCGTTCTCCCTCGACCCCCGAAGCCTAATCCCTAAGCAACCGCGCCACGGCCAGGTTGAAGTGACTGCCGTCTCGCGTGAATCCCGCGGCCACGATCTTGCCGTCGGGCTGCAGCGCCAGCGACTTGATCTGGTCGTCGACGCCACGGCCGAACGCGAAGCTCATTAGTCCGCCCGTGCCGAATGCCGGGTCGAGCGCCCCAGTCGAGGAGTAGCGGGCCAGTGCGAACTGGCCATCGGCATGGCCGCCCAGCACGAGCTTGCCATCCGGCAGCAGCAACACCGCGTTCGCCGCGCTGCTGATTGGCGCCCGGCCCGGGAAGGTCGTGCTGACGATGCCATCGCCATCGAATGCCGGATCCAGTCCGCCGCTGGTGGTGAACCGCATCATCATGAAGTCGCCGGTGCGATTGCGCACGATGCTCCCCGCCAGCACGATCATCCCATCGTCTTGTCGCGCCAGCGAGTGACAGTAGTTCTCGTGGCCGCTGCCCACGGCGACGATGGTCACGCCGTGAGAGCCGAAGCTGGTGTCGGCGGCGCCGGTGGAGCGGTAGCGGGCAACGAAGCACGCCGAGGCATCGCCGTTGATCGACTCAACGAGGTAACCGCCGACGGTAATGGTGCCGTCGGGAGCGATCACCACCGCGTGGGTGTTGGTGGTCTCGCCGTATGACGCCTGGACCAGGCCCGCTGTACCAAACGTGGTGTCGAGTGTGCCATCGGTATTGAGGCGGGCCATGGCCAGCCGCGCCGAGTTCGTGCCGCCGTACGATTCGCCGACCATCACCAGCTTGCCGTCGGCCTGCAGGGCCATGGCATGGATGTGGCTGAGGCGGCCGAAGTCGACGCTGGCCCGGCCGTCGCGACCGAAGCTGTCATCGACCGTGCCATCGGCCATGAATCGGATGACGCCGTGCTGGGCATAGCCGCCCGCGTTGCCTTCACCACCCACCAGGAAGCGGCCATCAGGAAGCGCCACCACCGACTTGGCGTCTTCGTTCTTGTTGCTGGCAAATGCCGCCGTGCTCATGCTGACGAGTCCGCCCGAGGGGGTGAGCCGCAGCACAGCGAAGTCGTCATCGAGACCGGTGAAGTGCTTGCCGGCCGCGACAATGCTGCCATTGGGTTGCACCGCCACGCTGGGCCCGAACATCGACAGTCCGTATGCGGTCGACAGGTATTTGCCGCCGCTCCCGAATGCCGGATCAAGACCACCTGGCGTGGCGCCAGGCGATGTCGTGAGGGCGACGACGAGCAGGGCCACCGAAAGTAGCTGGCGCGCGGGGGCATTGCCGCGAAAGCGAGAGCCAGATGACAGCATCATCGCCGGATTATACCGGCGGCGCGGCGACCGCCCGCACTTCTTGCCGGTCCACTGCGTGCTCAACTCACCGCACCACCTGTCTTCGCCATCGACCGATCCCATCGCCCAGGCCCTCCGGGCTTCGCGTCTGTTATCCTCTCGAGTCTGGAGATCTCCACTTATGACACTAGCGAACTTGATACCGGCAAGCGTGGTCGCGATGGCGGCACTGTTAACCATCCCAGGCTCGGTCGCCGCGCAAGCGCCGGCTGCCGGCGCGCCGCCGGGTCCAGCCATGACGCTCACCACCACGGCCTGGCCCGACGGCGACCCCATCCCGGTGAAGTACACGCAAGCCGGCGAACAGGTGTCGCCGGAACTCACGTGGACCAACACGCCGCCGGGCACCGTTTCGTTCCTGCTGCACATGCACGACCCGGACGTGGCGCGCAACAAGACCACTGACACGCAGGTGCACTGGCTGGTGTGGAACATTCCTGGTACGGCCACGGGATTGCCCGAGGGCGTGCCCAAGGGCGAGAAGCTCGCCGACGGCAGCATGCAAACCAGCGCCAGCGGCCCGGTGTATCGCGGACCCGGCGCGCCGGCCACCGGCCCGCGGCATCACTACACCTTCGAGATTTATGCCCTCGACACCAGACTCGACATCGGCCACGGGGTCGACGCGTTCGAGACGCGTGCCAACGTGATGAAGGCGGTGCAGGGTCACATCCTGGGAAAAGCGGTCTACGCAGGCCTGTTCAGGAGGCCGCAGTAGCAAGCACGACGTAGGCCGGTGTGGTTGCCGCCGTCGCCGACTTCGGCCTGTTACCCGGTGAAGTTCGCCGAAACGTGCAGGTGCTAGAGGAGTTCGGGCCGGCGGCGGTGATCCCCCGGCCCGGTGGTACAATTA
>CAMBHC010000337.1 GCA_945866285.1 Candidatus Sulfopaludibacter sp. SbA3
GTCGCGCGCGCACCGAAGCGGTAGACGCCTGACGAGACGAGGTCTCCTGAGACGACACGCTGCGCGGTCGCGCGCAGCGTGCTCAGACGATAAGCCATATTAGTGGCCTCACTTGTTAACGGAACGCTCGTTCTCAGACTCAGCGCCGACTAGGCCGCTGCCTAAGCCGCACACCGGGCAGAAGCGGAACTCCGGCATCGTCCCTAGGGTCGTCCTGCGGCCGCGGCTTCCTTGCCGCGCGCGAGGTAAATGTCGCGCGCTTCCTTGAACTGGCCCAGGACGTGTGCCTTCTCCTTGTCGCTCCGCCAACCCGGGTCGGCGCTCGCCATCGCGGTGAGCTTGTCGATCCAGCGGACGAAGTAGTCGGCGGAGGCTGCACTGCGGATAGGCTGCGTGCCGACGGTGACGAAGATCGGGTTGGTCACGGCCATCGGTCGGGAGTTCTCGACCGGGAAGGTGCGCGCCGTGCCAACCGCGCGCAGCGAGTACCAGCCGCTGGTCTTGATGTCGAGCGGCAGCTCGAACGTGGCCGCCCGCTTGTCGCCGGTGAGCGGGATCGTGTGGACGACCTTGCCGCCCGAGACCAGCTCGAAGCGTTCCAGCCCCACCATCGACTGCAGAGTGCCCTTGAAGGTGACGCGGCCGCCACCGGCCGGGAGCGTGATCTCTTCGCCCATATTGGCGTCGTTGCCGGTGAACTCGAGGAGTGGCCCGTTGGTGACGAAGCCTTTGCCGGCGAGCATCGCCGTCATCCAGTTCTCCCACGTGAGCGGCTGGTCGCCGAGGAGGAAGTAGCCGCGGGCCACGCCGACGAGCTCCACGCGGTGCATGCTCGAGATCGAGTCTTCGCCGCCCGTGACGGGCACGCGGAAGCCGTTGTTGAGCGTGTGGTACCACACCGTGAGCACGGCATCACCCGCGCTCTGCGACCACAGCTCGTGGTAGCTGACGGCGCCGAGTGCGACGTCCACCGGGAAGCCCTTCGCCGTGCCGAGGCTGCCTTCAAGCGGGTCGGCGTCACCCGCGAACGGATGCACGTAGGCGCCGATGCCGCCCTGCTGCTTTGCGTAGCGGAAGATGTCGGTGTTCGACGGATAGAGGCTGCCGATTCCGGTGCCCTCGTAGCCGGTGACAAACGGCGAAATCAGGTTGTTCTTCAGGTTGAAGAGCGAGATGTGTCCGTAGAACGGCGGCCGGTACTCCTGGCCGACGTGCATCACGTAGTCGCCATTCGAGAGCGGGTGCAGCGATTCGCCGGCGGTGTAGTGCTGGTAGTCGAGGATGCGGTTGTCCTTGTTGGCCACCTGCAGGCTCGTCATCGCCATGTCTTCCGCGCGCGCCATCATCAGCACGTTCTCGGGCGTGTTGTGCAGATTACCGGCATAGTTCATGTGCACGTGATTGCTGCCCGACTTCCAGCCGCGCGCCCCGAAGTCGACCATTCGTTTCATGCGGACGACGACGTTGTGGGTCGACCCGGGCCGGATGTCGAGTGTGGTGGTCGCCAGTTCGTACTCGAACCCCCGGGTTGCCTCGATCTTGAAGCTGCCCACCGGCGCCCGCGTGACGTAGTGGCCGGGCGTGTGGAACAGGTGCCGGTTGAGCGTCGCCAGCCGTTCGTATGAATCAGGCGGCGTGTAAGGTTTGCCGTCGGCGGCGGTCTGGTAGACCCGCGCCGCGACCTCTTCGCCGGTCGCGTCGTCGACGACGCGCACCGAGACGGTGCCCATCGGCCGCATGTATCGACGCTCGGTGATGCGCACGACGTGCTGTTCGCCGCCCCACGACTTCATCGTCTTCAGTTGCGGAATGCCTTCCTCGTTGGAGATGTAGGCGATCCACTCGCCGTCGGGCGACCAGCGGGGCAGGAAGTTATCGTGGCCGCTGAACGTCATCTTGTAGGGCTCGCCGCCCACCGTCGGCAGTACGAAGAGCTCCGTGTACTGGCCGCCGAGATGCGAGGCGTAGACCATCCGCTTGCCGTCGGGCGACCACTGCGGCCGTGTGCGATAGAGCGTCTCTTCCTTGTGGATGACCTTCGCCCGCGGCGTCGCCATCACGTTCGGTTCGACCGGCACGCGCCAGATGCCGCCCGAGCCGAGCGGGATGCCACGGTTCGAAACCAGCAGCAGCTCCCTGCCATCAGGAGAGAACGCCGGGGAAATGTGCACGTCCACGTCGCCGAAATAGAGGCGGTCGCGGCCGAACGAGTTATCGGTCGTGATCTGCACGGTCTTCCCGGGTTTGCCGTCGACGATGTCCATGACGAACACGTTGAAGTAGCCGCTTGGCGCCGTCGAGACGTAGGCCAGGCGCCTGCCGTCTGGCGACCATGCCGGTTCGTGGTTCACGTGCGGGCCGGTCGTCAGGTCCACCGACTGACCGGTGGCGATGTTCAGGAGCCTGAGGTTGATGCTCTTTGCGTCGTCGTCGGCCGTGTAGGCCAGGAAGCGACCGTCGGGCGAGAACTCCGGCATCGACAGGTATTCCCGCGGTGAATAGACCAGTTCCTTCGCCACCGTGCCGCCGACTTCGATGGTCCAGATCGAGCCATCCATCGCGAAGGCGATCCGCTTGCCGTCCGGCGCCCACGACGGCCACCACGGCGTGCTGCTCGCCGCCGGCGCGAAGTAGTAGTTATGCATGTAGTTGCCACCCGTCTTCGCGTTCGGGTAGACCTGCGCGTCGGCCCGCCCCACGGCGAGAGCGGTCAGCAGGATGACGACGGGTCCCAACATGCGCACGAGTATCTTCACGGGTATCCTCCGAAAGCGAGCGGGTTGACCGGCCGTGAGTCTACACCCGGTGGCCCTCCGGGCCATCATCCGCGCCGCGAAAAGCCCCCGGTGCTGCGCCAGAAGGCCCGGCCAGTGGAACGCTCGGAGATCAAGGACCCGCGGTTCCAGAAGTTCATCGACGACATGGACGACAAGCCGTATTAGCGGCCCCTCGCCACGACACGTGCTACTTACTGCTTGTCGTAGACCAGAAAGTTGCTCCGGGGAAGACCGGCGTTAGTAGAACCTCCCTCCCACGACGTCATCGTCTTCCCGTCCTTGGACACGGAGCAAGCTCAGAACGGGCGTTCCATTAACAGAGGAGGCACTGAGTGTAGGCGCTTCCCGCACTCCAAAAGGTAATATCTCACTTGCTCGTCGCTCACACGTGGCCGTGATTGTGGCTCTGCTGGCCAGGGCTGCGTGTGAACGCGGCCGCGGGGGAACTCTCGGGTGATGCGTCGTCCGGGATTCGCAGTGTGCCTCAGTAGTTGTTGATGAGTGTCAAGGAGAGAGGAAGATGGGGAAACGGTTGTCGCGGGTGATGATGGTAATGATGTCGGCCATCGGGTCGGTATCGTGCGCGTCGATGGCGCTGCTGGAGTCAGACCAGCGCATCTCACTCGATGCGTATGCCGAGTTTGAGACCGGCGACTTCTTGATTGTTGGAGGCCAACGGGTCTCTTTCGATGACGACACGGTCTTCAAAGGCGGTCACGCCGACAGTCGAGGGAAGATTGTCCTGGGTGATGAGGTCAAG
>CAMBHC010000338.1 GCA_945866285.1 Candidatus Sulfopaludibacter sp. SbA3
ATCGGCATCGTCGTGTCGCTGGCGGCACCGGAGCCAGCCGCCGCGGCGGGGTTCGCGAAGCTCGAGCAACAGATCCATTTCGGCGCGCCAGACGAAGCGGCATAATAGAACTGCGCATGCCGCGCGAACGTCTTCTGATCCTGAGCCTCGTTTGACCGCGCTACAATTACACAACCCGCGCATCCGTTATTCCCTGTTCGCGCTCTGGTTGCTGATCGTCGCGGGCGCCTTGTATCTGTATTTCTTTCAGCGCGAGGCCGTCCAGGCCGAGATGCGCAACGCGCTCTCGGCCTCGTTCTGGGTCGCCGTGGTCGCCTACCTGCTGATTGGTTCGTTGCGGGCGTTCACGCTGGTGCCGGCGACCTTCCCGCTGCTGGTGGCCATGCCGTTCTTCGACCCATGGGTGCTGCTGGCGATGACCGTGCCCTGCATCGCCATCTCCTCGTCGTTCTGCTACTTCTTCGCTGAAGCCATTCACATGGATGAGGTGTTCGAGCGAAAGTATCCGAAGCAGATCCGCAAGCTGAAGGACCTGCTGCAGACGTACCAGTTGCCGATCATCATCGGCTGGAGTTTCTTCCTGCTGCTGCCGACCGACCTGGTCTGCTACGTGTGCGGCTCGCTGAAGATCAACTACAAGAAATTCCTGTTTGGCGTGGTCGTCGGCGAAGGTACGGTCTACGCCATCTATATCTTCCTCGGTGACTGGGTGTTGCGCCGCTAGCGGGGAGCCCGCGCCGTCACCGCGTTCGGGACCAGTTCGTAGCCCATGTCGGCCATGATGCCCAGCGTGAGGATGTCGATCTTGTCGGTGCCCGAGCCAAAGTCTTTGGGCGCCATCAGCCCGGTCTTGAAGTCGGCGTAGGTGTCCTGATCGACGTGCGCGACGCTCGAGCCCTGCTCGTAGGGGTCGGGCGCGTAGAGCTTCACCATGGGCAGCGGCCGGATCGACCGGGCGCTGGCCTCAACGGCTTTGGGGCCATTGAAGAAGAGGTCGTTGCTCGTCAGGTCCGCAAGCAGCTGGTCGGCACCGTGGTCGGTCACGACATCACGCCGCGCGGATCCTCGGTTCACGAAGACGTCATACGGAAACGGGATCGGATTCAGCAGCTGGCCGGTCTCGGCGTCAAAGCTGTCGAGGAAGCCCAGCCCGTGGCCGAGCTCGTGAATCATCGTGTACACGAAGCTGGCCTGGCCCGCCGCCGCCACGCCGTTGAGGGAATAGTCCCAGTCGGCCTGTTCGTTGACCATCACCTGGATGTCCGCGCCGCCGTTGTTGAGGCTGCGATTGCGAAGCTGCGCGGCGAGACTGCTCGGCACGGCGCGACCGTTGACCTCGAAAAAATCTACTGGACCGGCAGAGGCCAGCAGGGTGCTCTCAGGGTCGTCAGGCGTCTCCATCGCCGCCTCGACCACGATCGGCACGGTGCCCTGAATCACCTTGGACCACGCGGCGACCGCTGCCTCAAGCGCGAGTTTGCGCGCGGGCCCAGCGGCAGCGTCATTAAACCCCGTGCCCGCAGCGTCGGTGTAGATGATGGTGAACGTGAGGCCGGCGGTGGCCTGGACGGTGGCGTGCGGGTAGCTGACCATCAGCGCCCGGCTGACCGGCCTCGCCTGCGCCCGCTCAATTTCCGGCGCGCTCAGCCGCGCGCACTCGGTGCCCAAGGCGCCTTCGGCGTTGCGGGTGACGGACATGCCGTACACCGGCACGCGATAGCCGTTCGGGGTCAGGTGGACGCCGTTGCGCTGGGCTCCGGTCAAGCCGGTGGACGACCCGGTCCACAGCAGCCATGCGCTGGCGCCGGCGAGCAGTAAGCGGCGAAGGTGGCGGGTGATGCTCATGGCTGGGTCGACATTATACGTAAATGAGACCACCGCCCCGCCGCACTAGCGCCGCCGGGGTGGGCGGGTGTTTTCGGTGGGATATTTTTCGCCGGCCACGTAACGGGCCCGATCGGCCGGATCAAAGATTCGGGCCTGGCCGCCAATGTTGAAGCGCGCCGGCCAATCAAGCGCTCCCATCTCCGTCTGCCCGCGGAACCGGTCGCGGAACTCGGCCTCTTCGCGGCGCTCGAGCAGGATGTACGGCACGCGTCCCTGCGCGGAGAGCCACGCCACCGTGCGATCAAGCCACGCCGGGTCCAATGAATCCCACAACACCGCTTCGCGGCCGGCGTGAAACCGCACGCTGCCGCTCTGCCACACGGTGATCAGCACGGCGTTGGCCGGGAACCGGGCGGCCACCAGTTCCGCGGTCTCGCGATAGCGGCCTTCCAGTCCCTGCAGCGCCAACACCTGTCGCGTTCCGGCGGTCTGTATCCCCATCAACGACAACACGACGGTGCCAATCGCCACCACGCCTCGCATGCGGCCCCGGTCGGCCAACCGCGCGGCCACACTGCAGGCGACGACAATCGCCAACACGATGGCGGGAATGAGGAAGCGCAGATACCACCACTCGGCGAACGGCTGATACAGGAAGTAGATCGCGGTCGCGGCGCCCGCGAACACCAGCAGCCACACCGCCAGCCGCCGCGCTACACCCGCGAGCACGAACGGCGCGGCCAGGGCGAGTATCGGGAAGAGCGTCTGCGTCTGATAGAACGCCGTGCCGTAATTCGCGGCATTGGCGCCGACGTTCGCCAGGCTGAACAGCCGGCTCGCGTCTCCGTAGCCACTGCCGATGACACTACCGTACAGCACGTGGTTCAGCCACAGCCAGATCGCAATGCCTGGCAACGCGCCGGCGACCATGAAGGCGGTCGCCGTGATCGGCACCACTTGTCCAGGTCGCCACTGCAGGGCGGCAATGACGACGGCCAGTGGCGCAAGGTTGGGACGGACGAGGATGGCGATGCCGATGAGCAGGCCAGTGACCACGGCGCGCGGCGCACCAGGCGGGTCTGAGGACCCGCCTCTACGAACACCAGTCGCGACCGCGAGCGCAGCGAGCCATAGCGCCGCCGTCGCGATGTCGTTCATCGGCTGCACCGTCTGGACCAGCACGATCGGACTCGATGCGGTGAGCGCGGCCGCGGCGACACCAGCCAGGCCGCCCGCCAGCCGATTCGCGAGCACAAACGCGCACCACACCAGGACAAATGCGGCAATCGGCGTCACGGCGAACACGGCGTCGCGGCCGCCGATGGCGTAGAACGGCGCCATCAACACCGAGAACCCCGGCGCGCAAATCGGTGACGCGGCATCGGCACGCACGGGTGAGGGAATGAATCCGCCCGGCGCCAGCGTGCGCGACGCGTCGGGCCACGGCGCCGTGACCGCGAGCGCGCTCGACGGCTGCCAGTGTCCCGTGCCGAACGCCTGGGCCATCAGGCCGTAGCAGGAGGAATCAGATCCGCCGACCGCGCGAGTCCCCCGCGTGATGCCGAAGCCGGCCAATGCCAGCGCGATGGCCACGGCCAGGATGGCGGGCAGTCTGGCGGGCAGGTTCATCGCGAGACGCGATATTTGATCAGGACTTCAATAGCGCGCACGCCGTCGCGCCAGCCGATCTTCTTGCCCTGC
>CAMBHC010000339.1 GCA_945866285.1 Candidatus Sulfopaludibacter sp. SbA3
GTCCTCGCGCACGCAGTGCTCGAGCAGGTTGACGTCGATGATGTTCTCCTTCTTGGCGACGCCAACCCTGGCGCAGAAGTCGCGGATCGCTTCAGCGGTAAAGCCGCGGCGGCGCAGGCCGGAAATGGTGGGCATGCGCGGATCGTCCCAGCCGCTGACGTGCTTCTGCTCGACCAGTTGCAGCAGCTTGCGCTTGCTCATGATCGTGTAACTCAGGTTCAGCCGGGCGAATTCGTACTGGCGCGGCGTGCCGGGCGGCTCGCAGTGTGCGATCGTCCAGTCGTAGAGAGGACGATGATCGACGTACTCGAGCGTGCAGAACGAGTGCGTGATGCCCTCGATCGCGTCCGACAGCGGATGCGCGAAGTCGTACATCGGGTAGATGCACCACGTGTGCCCGGTCCGGTGATGGTCGGTGTGCCGGATGCGATAGAGCACCGGGTCGCGCATGGTGATGTTTGCCGACCGCATGTCGATCTTGGCCCGCAGCACATGCGCGCCATCTGGGAACTCGGCCGCGCGCATCCGACGGAACAGGTCGAGGTTCTCGTCAACGCTGCGCGTGCGATGGGGCGAATCCGTGCCGGGCTCGGTCAGGGTACCGCGATACTCGCGCATCTGGTCGGCGCTGAGCGAGTCCACATAGGCGAGGCCCTTCGTGATCAGGCGCTCGGCGAACCCGTACAGCTGCTCGTAGTAATCCGACGCGTAGTACTCGCGGCCGTGCCAGTGGAACCCCAACCACTCGACGTCTTCCCTGATCGAGTCGACGTACTCAACGTCTTCCTTGACCGGGTTGGTGTCGTCAAAGCGCAGGTTGCAGTGGCCGCCAAATTCGGCGGCGACGCCGAAGTCGAGGCAAATCGCCTTGGCGTGACCGATGTGCAGGTAGCCGTTCGGCTCGGGCGGGAAGCGCGTGACGACCTTGCCGCCGTTGGTGCCGGCGGCGACGTCGGCGGTCACAATCTCACGGATGAAATCCAGGGATTCGGCGGTCTCGCGGACGGCGGACACAGATGTATTCACGTCTGGCATAGCTTTCAAACGATCCCATTATCTCAATTAGCGGCGCAGGGCGCACCGGCGAGTACGGCGAGCACAATCAGGGGGTTGCGACCGCTGCGTGACAGGCTGTAGGTCGTGCCCCGTGGCACGACCGCAAGCGCACCGGCCGCGACCGTGAACTCACGGTCGCCGAGTGTTAAGCGGCCCTCGCCGCCAATTACGTAGAGCATGCCATCGGCGGATTCGTGCTGCCGGCTGGTCCAGGGGTCGCGCACCTGCCAGAGCAGTGCCTGGCCGACGCCGCTGCAACCGACCAGGTTCTCTTTCTGCGGTTCGCGCCCGCTGATGAAATTCTTCTCGATGAACTCAGGCAACGAGACTGCCTTCGGCGCGCCCGGCGGCGGCAGCTTGGGAGCCACAGGAACTGGCGCCACGACGGGCGCAGGTGGCGGTGGTGGTGGCGGAGGCGCCGGCGCCGGATTCAAGGTCACCGTGACTTCGGGCGTGGCCGCGCCGGCCCGCCAGCTGAGTTCCTTCTCAAACGTGATGAAGCCCTCGCGCATGAAGCGCACGCGATAGGTGCCGGCCCGCAGGCCCGGGACGCGGGTGAAGCCGCCGGCCGGACTCTTGGCCTCACGATCGACCGGACCGGTGATAGTCACGGTCACGTCCTCGATGGATGCGCCGGCCGGATCGGTGATGAAGAACAGGGCGTTGGTGGTCGCGCCGCCGGCGGGCGCGGCGGGACGTGGCCTTGGCGCCTGCGCCGTCGGTGCGGGTGTTGGTTGGGCTGGAGCCGGTGACGCCTGCAGCAAGGTCAAGAGTAAGAGAGCGACCATGGGGCTGATGGTACTACGCCGCGGCCTTCGCGTGTCTCGGCGCGGCGGCGTTCCGTGCGCTTGGGATTCAGCCGGGCACCTGACTAGTAGCGCCAGCTCGTAAGATCGGCTCCGGGTGGCGCGGTCTTCAGCATTCGCTCCACGCCCTTCGGGATGTACATCTGGTGATAGCGCAGCCGCGACAAGGCGTTCGGCCGTGTCGCATCGCCATTCCAGCAATGTTCGGCGCGGTCGCCATACAGCACCTCGCCGTCGTAGTACGGCTCCTTCGTCGTCTGCAGGAACTCCTCGGCGAGGTAGACCGCGTTGTTCAAGTAGTAGTTGTCCATGTCGCCGACGTAGATGTTCAGCTTGCCTTCGAGCTTCTTGCCAAGGCCCTGGTTCCAGTCGCGCTTCAGGATGTCGACCAGGTCGTAGTTCTCGCGCCAGTATTCGGCGACCTTCTTGTCGATCACCCCGGTTCGCTTGTCGAAGATGCGTGCCGGATAGCCGTCGGGACCGACCGGCGAGAAGACGGCCTCCCAGATATCCCACTGGCCACCGGAGCGCGTCCTGGTGCCGAGCACTTCCTCAAGGCGATTCTGCTCCCACACCATGGAGTCCACGTGGCCCAGGTAATTGCGATGCGCCGGCCGCGGGGTCGTCTTCCACGTGTCGTCCAGCCAATATGCGTTCTTGTCCTTGTAGAGGTCGATGGTGGTGTAGGCGCGGAAGTCGATCGGGTCCGGGCACGCGGCATAGGCGCCGTTGAAGGCGTCGGGATACTTCACCTGCGCGGCCATCGCCTCCCAGCCGCCCGTCGAGCCGCCGTACATGAAGCGCGACCAGCCCTGGCCGAGCCCCCGATACTTCTTCTCAATGAACGGCAGCAACTCCTGGACGATGGCGTCGCCGTAGGGGCCCATGTTGGCGGAGTTCACGGCGTAGCTGTCGTCGTAGAACGGCGTGGCGTGCTGGATCTCGATCACGATGGCGCGCGGGAAGTTCGGACCCGTCCAGTCCCGATAGAACTGCCAGGCGTACTCCTGCTGGATGCGGTTGTAGCCGCTCAGGTTGAAGCGGGCGGCGAAGTCGGGCTTCAGGTTGGGATCCGGCGGCGTGTCGCGCCAGTTGGTGAGGTCGGCCGGGAAGTGGCCGTGGTAAATGAACAGCGGGTACTTGGCATCGGGATGCGTGTCCCACCCTTCGGGCAGCAACACGTGCGCGCCCAGGTGCATGGGCCGGCCCCAGAACCGGGAGAGGCGCTCGCTCAGGATCCGTTCGTGCTTCACGTACTTCGTGTCGGCCGGCGTCGGCAGCGGCGGAATAACCTGGTCGAGCGTGACCGCGATCGTACCGCCCTGCTTCGCATTGATCGCCATGGTCTTGGGCGTGCTGTACGGATTGCCCGGCGCGCGCGCCCACTGCTGGCCCTCACCGCGATCCATTGGCAGTTTGACGGTATGGCCATCGGCGCGCTTGAACGTCTCGTACTTGTGGACGAGCGCCTGCACCGAATAGGTGCCGGCGGGAATGTCGTTGATGCTCTCGAGCGGGAAGCCGATGACGGAGCCATCGAGGGTCACGACGCTACCCGGCTTCGCGCCATCGAGATCCATGCCGAAGATCAACTGGCCCGACGGGCCGTCGTTGATCTGAAACCGCGGCTCGCCTGCCGTTGGGTCTTTGGCAATCATCACCAG
>CAMBHC010000340.1 GCA_945866285.1 Candidatus Sulfopaludibacter sp. SbA3
GCCAATCGGTGTGACTCGGTGGCCTAGGACGGGCGGCCGAAGGCGTGCATGGCCGCGCCGGCGGCGCCGCAGACGACCCCGCCCCAGATCATGTCGATGGCGGCCACCTTGAGGGGAAAACCCTGCATGGTCGAGTAGTTGGTGAGGTCGTAGACGCTGTAGCAGATCACGCCGAACGCGGCGCACCAGCCGGCGGCTTCAATCACCGAGCCGTAACGGACGCGCGGCAGGGCGAACAGCGCAAGACCCAGCACGATCAGGGCATACAGCAGCAGGGCCGGCAGCCACCGCGGGTCGAGGTCGCCGTTGGCGTGCTGGCGCAGCAGCGGACCCAGTTCGCGTTTGTAGAACGCGTTGGCGATGAACCCGAGCCACACCGCATCCACAACGATGAACGTGACGAGCCCGATGCCCCACTGCTTGGCAAGTTCCATGGTTACCGGGTTTGACGCGCAGGACGGCAGCGAAGGTCCCAACCCTGCTAAGCTGAACCACATATGCGTCTGGCCAAACTGGCGGTAGCCAGCGTCAGCCCCACGGTGGGGGCGGTGACCTCCAATGTGGATCGGCTGATCGAGGTGGCGCTCGCCATGGGCCAGGGTGACGTCACCATCGGTGCCTTCCCCGAACAAGCCATCGGCGGCTACCCGCCAGAAGACCTCGTGCAGTGGCGCGGGTTCCTCGACGGCCAGCGCCGGGAGCTCGACCGGTTCGCGCGCGAGACCGCGGCATTCAACACCGTCTACGTGCTCGGTCTCGCGGTGTCGGTCGGCGGCCAGCTGTTCAACTGCGCCGCGGTCGTGCATCGCGGCGTCATCGTCGGCCTGGTCCCGAAAGAAAAGCTCCCGACCTACAACGTGTTTTACGAGGGCCGCACCTTCTCGCGCGGCGGCCCTGGCCTGGCGCTCGATGCGGGCGGCGTGCCACTCGGCGACTACCTGTTCACGTTCGACTTTGGCGACGTCGCGGTCGAGGTGTGCGAAGACGCCTGGTCGCCCGACGGTCCCATGCGCCGGCGTTGTTACTCGGGCGCCGAGATCGTAGTCAACGTCTCGGCCTCGCCGTACCGCATGGGCATCGACTCGACCCGCCGCGAGATGCTGGCAACGCGCGCCGCAGACAACCAGGCGGTGTTGCTCTATGCCAACGCCGTCGGCGGACAAGACGGGCTGATCTACGACGGCGGCGGCTTCATCTTCCAGAACGGCCGGCTCGTGTTCGAAGCGCCGCGCTTCGAGAAGGGCTGGTGGTCGTCGGTGGTGGATCTCGACCGCACGCGGCGCCTGCGCATGGAGAACACCACGTGGCGCAGCGACTGCGAAGCGTTCCGGTTGCAACGCGAGAACGTTCCCGCGTTGCGCGTGAACGCGCCGACCGCCGATCGGTCGGCGCTGACCTATCCGTCGCCGGAAGGTGGCAGCTTCTTCCTGCCGGCCAGCCGCGGCCCGGCCGCTGATCCGCGAGAGCGCGCGCTCGATGATTTGTTCGAAGCGCTCGCGCTCGGCGTGAAGAGCTATTACGAAAAGACGGGCGCGTTCCAGTCGCTGGGGATTGCGCTGTCGGGCGGCCGCGACTCCATGCTCACATTGCTGGTCGCGTGGCGGGCCAAGCAATTGATCGACGGCGGCGCGACGATCTCGGCGTTCTACATGCCCAGCCGTCACTCGCAGCCCGAGACCAGGCACGCGGCGCAAGCTCTGGCGGATGAACTGGGCGTCTCGCTGAAAACCATCTCGATTGATGAAGCCACGGATCGCGAAGTGGCGGCGGCCACCGAAATGCTGGGCGGTCAGCCGCTCACCGAACTGACACGCCAGAACATCCAGGCGCGGGTGCGCGGGCAGCGCATGTGGAACTGGGCCAACTCGTCGGGCGCGCTGTTCCTGCAGACCGGCGACATGAGCGAGAAGGCCGTCGGCTACACCACCATCGGCGGCGATCTCGAAGGCGCCTTGTCGGTGATTGCCAACGTGCCGAAGACGGTGGTGGTCGCGTTGCTCGAACGCCTGGAGCGCCGCTTCGGCTTCACGGGTGTGACCGCGACGCTCGGCACCGACCCGGGTCCTGAGCTCGCAGATGCGCAGGTGGCCGAGCACGAGTTGATGCCCTTCCCCGTGCTCGACGCGTGCCTGCATCTCTACGCCGGAGAGAAGATGTCGCCTGACGAGGTCGGCCTGGCGCTGAAGGCACTGTTCCCGGAGATGGCTCCCGCCGCGCTCGAGACGTGCGCGAAGCGCTTCACGGTGCTGTTCTCGCAGTCAATTTACAAGTGGGTGCAGTCTCCCCTGTCGCTGCACGTCGGCTCACTCGATCTCGATCGTGAGCGGGCGCTGCAGATGCCGGTCGTTCAGAAGAACGAGTGGCACTGACGCCGGCATTCGGCAGACACCATGCCACCGCCCATCACCATCGAGGCGCTCGACGATCCCCGCGTCGCCGACTACCAGCGCATCGCCGATCACCAGCACATGCTGGACCGTGGCCTGTTCATTGCGGAAGGCCGCCTGGTGGTCCGGCGCCTGCTGGACCTGCGGCATTGGAACATCGACTCCATCCTCCTGACGCCAGCGGCAGCCGACAACCTGAGCGACGTCCTCCCTCTATCCAACGCGCCGATCTACCTCGTGGCTCAGGCGCTGATGAACGCCATTGCCGGGTTCAACATTCATCGCGGCTGCCTGGCGCTTGCGCATCGGCCGACAGTGGCACCGCTCGATCGCGTCGCCGACGGCCCGCTGTCGCGCGTCTTGCTGCTGGAGGGCGTCAACAACCCCGATAACGTCGGTGGCCTGTTCCGCACGGCCGCTGCCTTTGGCGCCGACCTCGTGGTCATGGGCCCGTCGTGCGGCGACCCGCTGTACCGCAAGGCCATCCGCACGTCGATGGGCGCCACGCTGGCGGTGCCGTATGTGACCGCCTCGCAGTGGCCCGGGGCCATCACCGATCTCCGGGCCGACGGCTTCACGGTGGCCGCGCTGACGCCGCAGCACCAGGCCGTACCGCTCCATGACGTCTCGCGCCACGCCAAGCTGGCGTTGGTCGTCGGCGCCGAGGGCGATGGCCTGAGCGAGGCGGCACTCGCCGCCGCGACGTTCCGTGTCCGCATCCCGATGACGCCACTGGTGGACTCGCTCAACGTGACGACCGCCGCGTCGATTGCGATGTACCATTGCTGGCAGGAGTAGTGGCCCACTAGTGGAATTCGTCGAAGACGTCCTGAGGTTCCTGACCGCCCGCATGCAAATCGAGGCGGAGTGGGCCGTCCAGGAGAAGACCTCGTTCACGTGGTGGGCATCCTCGCTGCGCCAGCGCGTGTGGGTGGCGCCGCCGCGCGAATTCCAGGGCGTCTCCCTCACCACCTTGCACGTCGAGACCGATCTCATTTCCGACGTGCCCATGGACGAATCCACGTGGGCGCGGCTGGCCGCCGTCAACCGTTTCGCGTCGCTCAGCGCCCACGTCGCCGATCCGGTGGCGCACACGATCAGCCTGCACTCATCGGTATCGCTGACCGCCGACA
>CAMBHC010000341.1 GCA_945866285.1 Candidatus Sulfopaludibacter sp. SbA3
TTCCTTCTTGGCCAGGCCGACGGCCATCAGGTTCGACAGCCCAACCGTCTCAAGCGCCGCGTACGCGGCATTCAGCTGCCCTTTACCGCCATCGATCACGATCAGGTCCGGGAACGGCCCACCGTTCTCGAGTACGCGCGCGTAGCGGCGCCTGACGACCTGCTCCATCGCCGCAAAGTCATCGAGGAAGCGGCCTTCGGCCTGGGGGCTTGGGACTTGGGGCTTGGGGCTTGAAGAACCTCTGAATTCGTTCTTCGTTATGCGAAATTTCCGGTATTCAGACGGCTTCATCCGCCCCTCTTCGCACACCACCATCGACGCGACCGTCTCGCTGCCCTGGATGGTGGAGATATCGAAGCAGTCGATGCGGCGCGGGAGTTTCGGCAGACGCAGGGCGGCCTGCAACACTTCAAGCGCCTCGAAGTTGGCCGTGGCGTTGGCGTCGAACCGCGTGCGATACGCCAGCGCCGCGTTACGCAGCGCCAACTCCATCAGCCCCTTCTTGTCGCCGCGCTGCGGCATGACCATGCGGACCTTGCGTGCGGCCTTGGCGGCGAGCCAGTCCTCGAGCAGTGGCTGCTCCGCGAGCTCGACCGGGATGTGAATCTCCGGCGGCGGAATCTGGTCGAAGTAGAACTGCTGGATCGCGGCTTCGATGACCTCGCTCTCGGTCTCTCCGCCTTCCTTGGCGTCGGTCACGAACTCAATGCGCTCGATGACGCGGCCGCCCCGCACCAGGAACACCTGCACCACGGCGCCGTGGGTGCCGAGCTTCAGGCCGAACACGTCGCGGTCGCCCAGCTCGGCCGAGGCCATCTTCTGCTGGCGCTCCTGCAGCGTCTCGACGGTCCGCATCGCATCGCGCAGGTGGGCGGCCTCTTCGAACCGCTCGTCGGCGGCGGCGGCCATCATGCGCGCGCGCAACTGGTCAGCCAGTTCGTCGTTGCGGCCCTCGAGAAACAGCCGCGTGTCGGCCACGGCGACGGCATACTGCTCCGGCGAGCAGATCGACTCGACGCACGGCGCCAGGCAGCGCTTGATGTCGTACTCGAGGCAGGCCCGCTGACGCTGGCCGGTGATCACCTCGTTGCAGGAGCGGATGCCGAACACCTTGTGCGTGAGCGACATGGTCCGGCGGGCGAACTTGGCCGGCAGGAACGGGCCGGCATACACGTTCCCGTCACGCGCCACCGACCGGGCCACCAATACGCGCGGAAACGCCTCGGTGGTGGTCAGTTGCAGGTAGGGATAGTTCTTGTCGTCACGCAGCAGGATGTTGAACTTGGGCGACCGCTGCTTGATCAGGTTGTTCTCGAGCACGAGGGCCTCGACCACCGAATCGGTGACGATCACCTCGAGGCCGGTGACCTCGTCCAGCAGGGCATTGGTCTTGGGACTGTTGCCATAGGCACCCAGATACGAGCGCGTGCGGTCCCGCAGGGAGCGGGCCTTGCCGACGTAGATGGTCTCGCCTCCGGCGTTGTAATACAGGTAGACGCCCGGCTGCTCGGGCAGCCGGGCAATCTGTTCCTTGAGATTATGGATAGGCATCGGGTAGGCTTAGCCACCTTCCATTATGACCTTCACAGGCGCGATCGGCGCCGTTTGCATGTTTCCCCTCCGCGCCATCATCGGCATCTCGGTGGCGCTTGGCATTCACCCGAACGTCCTGACACTGATCGGCGTGCTGATCAATATTGTGGCGGCGTGGGCGCTGGCCGTCGACAGCTTCGTCCTGGCCGGCGTGATCATGATTGTCGCCAACATCTTCGACTTCATCGACGGCAAGGTGGCGCACATCACTGGCAAGCAGTCGGAGTTCGGCGCGTTCTGGGACTCGACGCTTGACCGCTTTTCGGACCTCGCGCTGTTCACCGGGCTGATCTGGCTTTACGCCGAGCGCGGCAGCAACGGGTACGTGCTCATCGCGACCCTGGCGCTAATCTTCTCGATCATGACCAGCTACGCCCGGGCGCGCGCCGAATGCCTGATCGATAAGTGCAAGGTCGGCTTCATGGAACGGCCCGAGCGCATTGTGCTGTTCATGATCGGCGCCTTCACCGACCGCATGGCGGGTGTGCTGTGGGTGCTGCTGGTGCTGTCGATCATCACGGTCAGCAACCGCATTCACTACACCTACCTGGCGTTGAACAAGAAGCCCCTGCCCACCGGGGTATTCGCGCGCTTCTTCTTCTGGCGGGACGAACGCGCGACGGTGCCCTACGACATCTGGGTCGCGGCCATCCTGGCGTTCGTGTGGCTGGTGCCGCCCGATTGGATTCAGGATCCCGCGGCGAGCGGGATGGGGTTGCTGGGATATTTGATGAATTAGGCGGGTCTTTAGACCCGCCTGTTCAGGCCGACAAGCACGAGCAGCATCTCAGGACGCCTTGCGTTTCTTGGCCGCGCTCTTGATGTTGGTGACCTTCTTCACGGTCTCGGCCTGGTCAGCCTTGGCGGTCTTCTTCTTGCCACGACTCACCTGGTCGAGGCTCTTGCGCAAGGCCTCCATCAGGTCCACGACCTTGGGCGGCGCCGATTCCTCCGGTGCGACAAACTCCTCGCCCGCCACCTTCGCCTCGATGATGGCGCGCAAGCCTTCCTGGTACTCGTCCTTGTAGTCCGACAGGTTGAGATCGCCTTCGATGCTCTCGATCACCTGGCGGGCCAGCTTCATCTCGGCCGGGTTCACCTGGCCGCGCACCTCGCGCAGTTCCTCGATCTGGTCAATGGTGCGAATCTCGGCGGCGTGGTGCAGCGTGTACATCACCAGGCCCTGCTTATGCGGCTTGACGGCCACCAGGTACTCGCGGCCGTGGATCGCCACCTTGCCGATGCCCGCCTTGCCCTGCATGCCTTCGCGCATCACGGCATACGCGTCGGCCGCCATCGGCCCCTCGGGTGCGAGGTAGTACGCCTTGTCGACATACATTGGGTCGATGGCATCCGCGTCGGTAAACTGCAGCAGGTTGATGACCTTGCTCGACTCGGTCTTGACCTTGGCGATGTCCTCTTCGTCCATCACCACCCAGCGGCCTTTTTCGAACTCGTATCCCTTCACCACTTCGGCGGACGTGATCTCCCGCTCACACGTCGAGCACCACTTCTTCTGCTGAATCCTGGTCTGGCATTCCGCGTGAAGCTGGTTGAACGCAATGGTCGCGCTCGACTCGGTGGCGGGATAGACCCGCACCGGAATGGTGACCAGGCTGACCTTGATGTAACCCTTCCAGGTAGGACGTGCGGCCATGGTTGGTCTCCCTGTTATCGGCCTGATGTTCCGCCGGTGTAGTCTCCGCCTTCAGGCAGAGACTGCCCTCCTCGGGCGGCGCGCGCCTGCACGCATCTACGCGGATTCGCGCGTATCGCGCGTGCCGAGGTGAATCCCCGGCCCTTCATCGAGCTCGATGGTATGGCGGCCAATCTCTTCGCGCAGCAGGTGCCGCACTTCGCCCAGATGGGGGCCGGGAACCGTCAATCGCCGCGCCAGCGTCTTCTGGCGCGACGCCAGGATCAG
>CAMBHC010000342.1 GCA_945866285.1 Candidatus Sulfopaludibacter sp. SbA3
GGTGCTTAGGTGGTTACGTGGCGCGAGACGGCGGTGCGGGCGTTGAGCGTAGGTATCGCTCAAGGCCCGCGCAGGATGCGATCGCCCGCTTGATCGTCGTTTCCACCCCCAGCAATTCCGCCTCAGAGATGTAGCGCAGCTTATGCGCCTCGAACATTTGGTCTCGCACCTCCTGGATGGATCCCAGGGCGATTCGGACAAACTGAGCGAACTCCTTGTGGTGATAGCGGCCGAAGCCCTCAGCGATGTTGTTCGGCGCCGACCGGGCCGCCGCTTTGCATTGATCGCAAAATCTGAAATCCCGCGCGACATGCGGCCGCGCAGTTACTTCCAACACAAATTGACGGATTTCGTCGGCACGCTGCCAAGCTGCTAGTTCGTTGAACGTTCTGGCTCCCATGCTGGCGGAATGGAGCAATGACAATGCCAGGCGCACCTCAGCGCCTCAGCACCCCAGCACCTCAGCACGTCAGCACATCCACACGGGCGCACCTTAGTTGACATGATAAAGCGATGAGAATATCGTTTTTGCATGTCACATACCATGGTCCAGATCCGCAATGTCCCGACGCCATTTCATCGGCGTCTCAAGGCCAGGGCGGCGATGGAAGGGATGTCAATGTCCGACTACATCCTGCGCGAAGTTGGCAAAGCGCTCGATCGGCCGACCCGGCTCGAGGTGCTCGAGCGGCTGGGCGCTCGCCCCGTGCGCCGGCTCAAGCGTAGCGCGGCCGACGTCATCCGCGGCGAGCGGGACGCGCGGTGATTGTGCTCGACGCCTCCGCCCTGGTGGAACTGCTGCTCAATACGGCGGCGGGTCAGGCCGTGGCGAGACGCATGGCCGACCCGTCCATCGGCGTGCATGTACCGCATCTGGTTGACGTCGAGGTTGTCCAGGCGCTCCGGCGAATGGCCGGCCTCGGCGAGCTGACCGTGGTGGAGGCAGAGACCGCCATTGACGACCTGCGCGCGCTGGACCTGCAGCGCCACGCGCACGAGCCGCTGCTCGGCCGGGTCTGGGAGCTCCGACAGAACCTGAGCGCTTACGACGCGGTCTATGTGGCCCTGGCCGAGGTGCTCGATACCATCGTGTTGACTTGTGACGGCCGCCTGGCGCGGGCACCGCGGCTCACGGATCGAGTGGAGCTGATTTCCTAACTCACCCCGCCATCCAACGCCGTGGCACCTTACTTAACCTGATCCCACCGCTTGCCATCGGCGATGCCTTTGGCGAAGCAGGCCTCGGCCCTTGCGTAGGCTTCGCGTTGCGCGCCGGCAGAGATTGGCCGCAGCAGTTCCGCATCGCTCGGACATGTGACACGAGAGTTCGATGGTCGCGATGCCTGCGGGCTGGCGAAGTAGGCCGCCGCCCCTTCCCTCACCCACATCGGCCGCGTCGACAGCGCGCCATCAAGCAGCGCGTGCGCGACCTCGTGGCGAACCGTTCGATCCAACTGGCCCTGCTGCTTGAGCGTGGTGAGCGGCAGCAGGTCGATCGCGAGGCCAACCGTCGCGCCGGACACCCACCAGGGCTGACCGGTGGCCCGGCCGAAGCTATCGACCGTCGGATGCACGGTGACTTTCAGCCGCGCGGGCGGGATGGTGCCGGTCGCCTTGACGATTTCGTCCCGGCTCTTCCGAATCAACGACAACAGCGTGCCGCGATCGCTTTCCTCGGTTCCCGGCAGCGCGAGGACGACATCGGTGACCACCGGGGCAACCCGCGGACCGGTGAGTCCGCCTACGCCGCCGGAGGCGGCTCCGGCGGGATCTCGCCGTAGCTCGCCGGTATCTGGGCGAGCGGAGGCGGACGATCCGGCGCCAATCGTCAGGCCCGGGTAGTAGAACTTCAGAATGTCGCCTGCCGTGGCGCCGCGGGCGGCCCGGTTGCCGGCGCCGATCACGCACAGCCCGACGCCGTGACCGAAACCGCGGCCGCGGAAGTGATAGCCGCTGCCGGTGCGGTTGATCTCGAAGGCGGTACTCTTGATGGCCTGGAATCCGGCAACCCGGCCCACGGCCATCCGGAACTCGTGCCCGCTCATCTCTGGCGGCGCCAAACCTTCAACCCGCACGCGCGAGACACGGTTCGACTTATTGCGCGCCACCACGCGAATGTCGCGAAGGCGATCGCCGCGCAGGCCCGCGGCGCGCAGGGCCCGCTCGATGTCCTGCACACGGACGTCGCTCTCCCATGCCGCCTCGTTCACGTCCGCATCGTCATGAACCGAGGCCTCGCCCGGATAGTCGATGGCACCAGGCCAGACCTCGGACGCCGACTCCGTGCGCCCACCACACGAAGCGGAGTAAAAGACGAAGGCCGGCTGTCCCTGATTGAGCAGCATGCGTCCACTCGTCGCCTGCGCCGCGCGCGTCGTCGTCGCCGTCGCCGCGCGGACGACCTGGCAGTGCGTGGTGTCGCACAGGTCAAAGCCCTCGCGACGATGCCGATTGCGGTTGGCCATGGCAAAGGTGCGGGCGGTGATCGCCAGCGCCTGCTGCGCGGCATCACCGGCGCGCGGCTGACCTTCGCCAGCCAGCACCTGGGCGATGTAGTCATCGACCGCCACGGTCTCGATGCGCGTTCGGCCGTCAGCCAAGGTACGGCCAAGCCTTATCGGTGCCAAGGGCCCGCCTTCGCGGCCGGAGGCCGCTACGGCGAGGTCTCGCCGTAGCTCGCCTGATTGCTCGCGAGCGGAGGCGGATGCCACAGTGCGCTGCGAGAGCAGGTCCGCGGCGATGGCAGCTGCATCGACACCCGCGCCGCCGGGAGCGGCGACGACCATGCCGTGGGTGGGGCGATCAGCGGGCGTCAGCGCGACCACCAGGCCGAGGGCTGCGCCGCTCGGCATCAGGATCGTACCGGTCTTCGCCAGCGCCGACACCCCGCCGGACTTGAGCGCCGATGCGGTGCCGTACTCCGCGGCGCCCCGCAAGCCATCCAGCAGCACCGCGCGCGTCGCGGCGCTCATGGGCACCGGCTTATCCTTGCCTGCTCCGACCAATCGCGCCATCACATCCACCAGCGCGCGGGGACTGGTGCGCGGACCCGCGAGGCCGACGATGGCCGGCGCCAACGGCATGCCGGCCGCAATTGGCGCCAGGCCGGCGGCCAGGCGCGTGCGGTTCAAGGTGTCGCGCGACAGCCGTGGCGCGAGCGAGACAAAGAAATCGTTGCAGGAGTACGCGAGGGCTTCGGCCGGGGACAGCGCGCGCTTGAGGTCGGGATGCGAACAGACGAAGGTCTGGCCATCCGCTGTCACCGTGCGACGGCACATATGACTGGTGGTGGCGCGGATCACGCCGTCTTCAAGCGCAGCCACCAAGGCGACGGCCTTGACGATGGAGCCGGGCAGGACTTGTGTGTCGAGAATGTCGGCCCGCGCCTCACGTCGTTCGCGGGGATTGTCCAGGCTGCGCACGAAATACGCAGCCTGCCGCGCCGTAGCGTCTTCGCGGAGGCGGGGACCCGATTGCGCGTGAGCGG
>CAMBHC010000343.1 GCA_945866285.1 Candidatus Sulfopaludibacter sp. SbA3
GCCGCCGATCACCACCGTGGCCCAGACCTGGGACCAGATCCTGCTGCACATCGTCCCGACCTCGGCCATCGACGCCATGACCAAGAACGACGTGCTGCAGATTGTCGTCTTCAGCATGTTCTTCGCCATCGGTTTGGGCATGGTCGGCGAGAAGGGTAAGCCGATGATCGCTTGGTGCGAGTCGCTGACCGAAGCGATGTTCAAGGTCACCAACATCGTGATGCTCTACGCCCCGATCGGCGTCGGCGCGGCGATTGCCTACACCATCGGGTCGAGCGGGGTGCAGGTGATGGTGAACCTGGCGTACCTGATCGTCACCCTCTACGTGGCGTTGGCCGCGTTTTTCCTGCTGGTGCTGATCCCGGTGATGCTGTTGTTCCGCATCCCGATTGTCGCGTTCTTCAAGGCGATCAAAGAACCGGCGCTGATCGCGTTCTCGACTACGTCGAGCGAAGCGGCCCTGCCGCGGGCGATGGAGTGTGTCGAAGCCTTCGGCGTGCCGCGGCGCATTGTCTCGTTCGTGCTGCCGCTCGGCTACAGCTTCAATCTCGACGGCACCACGCTGTACTTGTCATTGGCCTCGGTATTCGTGGCCCAGGCCGCTGGGATCGAGATGATGATCGGCCAGCAGGTGACCATGATGCTGACGCTGATGCTGACCAGCAAGGGCGTGGCCGGTGTGCCGCGTGCCGCGCTGGTCATCCTGGCCGCGACGCTGGCCAGCTTCCAACTGCCGATCGAAGGCGTCGCACTGCTGCTGGGCGTGGACGCGCTGATGGACATGGGCCGCACCATGACCAACGTGATCGGCAACTGCCTGGCGTCGGTGGTGGTGGCGAAGTGGGAAGGCGAGTTCCGGGAGCCGTCCGCCGGAGCCGCCGCCAGCTAGCCCCAGAGGTTGAGGAAAAAAGTAATCAAAAGCGCGTTGGCAAAGTCGATGAAGAACGCGCCGACCAGCGGCACCACCAGATAAGCCTTGGGCGCCGGCCCATAGCGCTCGACCAGTGCGCCCATGTTGGCCATGGCGTTGGCCGACGTGCCCAGCATGAAGCCGCAGAAGCCGCCAGACATCACCGCCGAATCGTAGTCGCGGCCCATCAGCCGCGGCACCACGAACAGGCAGATCACGGCGATCAGCGCGATCTGCGCGGCCAGAATAACCAGGAGCGGTGTCACCAGCCCGGCCAGCTCCCACAGCCGCAACGTCATCAGCGCCATCACCAGGAACAGCGACAGCGCGATGTTGCCGATGTCGTCGATCACCTGCTGTGACAACTGGAAGGCGCCGGTCAGGTCGTCGAGATTACGGACGACGGCGGCCACCAGCATGGCGCCGATATAGGCCGGCAGTGTCAGGCCCAGGCCCGTGAGCCAGGCGCTGACCCAGACGCCGATGCCGACGGTGGCGAGCAGCACCACCAGGTGCTTGAGCAGCACGTAGGATTCGACGTCCTCGCCGGCCGGCGAGGTCTGCACCGCGGGGGGCAGGTGTTGCTCTGCCAGCTCGCCGAGGGTCGGGTCGACCGGCGGGCCTGGCGTAATCCCCCGCGCGTGCCGCTCGACGAGATAGGTTCCAATCGGGCCGCCCATGACGCCGCCGGCGACGATGCCGGCCGTGGCGGCGGCAACCGCCAGCGTCGCGGCGCCCGGAACACCCGCTTGCTCAAACAGTGGCGCGAACGCGAGTCCGGTGGCCGGCCCTCCCGTCAGCGTGACCGATCCCGCGAGCACACCCATCAGCGGATGCTGGCCGAGCATCCAGGCCACGGCGCTGCCGACGACGTTCTGGAGGGCCGCCACGACCAGGGCGATCAGGAAGAAGCCGAGGACCAGCGGGCCGCCGCGGCGCAGCAGGGCCAGGCTGGCCGCGAATCCGATCGAAGCAAAGAAAGTGTTTTGAAGGGGGACTTGCAACGTCGTGGTGAACGTCAGCGGCTGGTAGCCGTAGGCATGCAGCACGGCCAGCAGTCCGGCCAGCGGCAAGCCGCCGCACACCGGCGCGGGAATGTTGACGCGGGCCAGGGGCGGAATCAGCTTGCGCAGGCCATAACCGAGGAACAGGATGACGCCGGCAAAGGCAACGGTCTGGACCAGATCGAGGGTGAGTGGCGTACCGTTCATGTGTCGCGAAGTATAAGCTACGGGGCGTCGGTTGGCGGCGCGATGAGAGTGACCCGGCCCGTCAGGCCGCTCGAGACCAGCACCTGGTTCGAGGCCGACACGATGACGCCCTCAACCTGCGGCAGCCGTTCGAGCAGTGCCATGCCGGCCTCGGGTCCAAGAACAAACACGCCGGTCGACAGGACATCCGCGAGCATGGCGCTGTCGGCGACAATGGTCACGCTTCGCGAGCCCGCCGCGGGTGTACCGCGATCCGGGTCGAGCAGGTGGTGGTAGCGGATGCCATTCTCGATGAAGAAGCGCTCGTAGTCGCCGGAGGTGCTGAGCGTGCCGTTGCTCAACTCCAGCGTGGCAAAGGTCTGGCCGCCGGTCCCGCGCGGATCGGCAATACCAAGTTTCCACGGCGCGCCGTCGTTCAGGCCGGCGACGTATAAGTCGCCACCGCTTTGAATCAGGAAGTCGCTCAAGCCGCGCGCGCGCAGGATCACGGCCGCGCGATCCACGGCGTAGCCTTTGCCGATGCCGCCGAGGTGAATGCGCGTGTCGGCCTTACTGATGAACGCCGTGCCAGCGGCGCGATCGACGTGCACGAAGCGATAGTCGACCAACGGTAGCCGCGCCTCGATGGCGCGGCGGTCAGGCACCGTGTCGTCCTGGTCGTGATCGAACTTCCAGATGTCGGCGAGCGCGCCGAAGGTGATGTCGAACTTGCCGCCGGTCCACTCGCTGGCCTGGGCTGCGGCTTCCAGCACCACGATCGTGTCGCGGCTGACGGCGACCGCCGTGCGGCCGGCCGCCTCGTTGATCCGCACCACGTCGCTGCCGGGTTTCCAGATGCTGAGCAGCGCCTCGAGCCGGTCGAACTCGCGAAAGACCTGTTCGAAAGCCGCGACCGCCGACGGCTCGTCAGCCGTCCACGCGGCCAGTCGCAACTGCGATCCCATGGCCAGGCGTGAACGCTCGACCAGGTGGCGGGCCGGCGGTGGCGCTGCGCAGGAGGCGCAAGCGACGGCGAGAATCACAAGAAGTCGAAGCATCAGCGGTATGCTGAAAACAGTACCATGCCGACGCCCGACACGACGCAACTGGAGATTGTTCGCAACCATCCGCAAGACATCCAGGACCGTCCCGTCTATTTGTGGGTCAACGGCGAGAAGTGGGACGGCGTGCTGCGTTACGGTAAGACCTTCACGCGCGAACTGCCGCCTGGGCGCCACACCGTCAAAGCCCATAACACCCTGTTTGGCCACACCGTGGAGTTCGACGCCGCGGCCGGTGAGACCGTGCGCTTCCGCTGCGAGAACGGCCTGACCGGCGGCGGCATGGTCATGGTGTTGATGATGGGCGTCGCCTACCTGCGCGTCCG
>CAMBHC010000344.1 GCA_945866285.1 Candidatus Sulfopaludibacter sp. SbA3
AATGCCACGCTCGCATCTTCGACGATGTCGGTGGTCGAGGGCGTCAGTTTGCACCACACGGGGACCTTCACCGGCAAGGCGGGCGCCGGCGCGTTCCTGAAGCGCAGCGCCCGCTCGATCTGACCAGACGTATTACACGTGGATGAGCCAGAGATGAGAGCCGGCCGCAACGACCCGGGAAGCTCTGGCTCCACCGTTGATGCGATAGCATTCCATCATGGGCAACGGGACTGAACCGCGCGGCCTCGCGCTGGTGTTGAGCGGTGGCGGCGCGCGAGCAGCGTACCAGGTGGGCGTGCTCCGCGCGCTGGCGCGCGAGTGCCCGCAGGCGGTGCCTGACATCCTGACTGGCGTATCCGCCGGCGGCATCAATGCGGCGTTCCTCGCCACCCGCCAAACGCCCTTCGACGACAAGGTCGAGCGACTGGCCCAGATGTGGTCAGGGCTTCGCATCGACGATGTCTTCCGCGTTGACCTGCGCGACCTGGCATCGCGCACGCTGCGGTGGGGCGGCCGGCTGTTGTCGGGTGGCCAGTCGCCGCTGCCGGCGAAGAGTTTTGTCGATACGCTGCCGCTGCGCGAAATGCTCGCGCGTGAACTGCAGGCCGACGGCGGCCTGTTGCGCGGCATCCCCGAGAGCCTGGCGCACGGATGGCTGCGCTCGTTCGCGATCACCGCGTCCAGTTACACCACGGGCCAGTCGATCACGTGGGTGCAAACACGCCAAGACGACCTGATTCCCGCGTGGGAGCGGCCGCAACGCCGCAGCGAGATCTGCGCGATCCGTGTTGACCACGTCATGGCGTCAGCCGCGCTCCCGTTCTTCTTCCCCGCCATTGAAGTGGACGGCAGTTGGTACGGCGATGGCGGCATTCGCCTGACGGCACCGCTGTCGCCGGCGATCCACCTGGGTGCGAAGAAGATCCTGGCGGTGTCAACGCGCTATGCCTCCACGACCAAGGAAGCAGGTCGGCCGCAGATTGTCGGCTATCCACCGCCGGCGCAAGTGGCGGGCGTGCTCTTCAATGCGATTTTCTTGGATCAGCTCGATGGCGACGCACTGCAACTGCGTCAGCTGAATCAGTTGATTGACGGCCAGTCAGAGGAGCAGCGAAACGGCCTGCGGCACATCGACTTGTTCGTGGTGCGGCCGTCCCAGGACTTGGGCCGCCTCGCCAATGAGTACGAAGCGGACCTGCCAAGAGCGTTCCGCTTCCTGACGCGAGGCCTCGGCACGCGCGAAACGCGGTCGAACGACATGCTGAGCCTGGTGATGTTCCAGCCCGACTACGTGCAGCGGCTGATCGCCATGGGCGAGGCCGACGCTCGCGCCAGGCTGCCGGAACTGAAGACCTTCCTGTCGGAGTAGCCGCCGCTCGAGACACGGCGCGCGACGAACCTCGCGCCGAGTGATCTTCGACACGGGTCAGCGTCGGATCGCTGGCGGTACGGCGTGAAGCAGGCAACCCTGAGAAAAGGTTGCCTGCCCAGTCACAACTAGCGGAACTGCTGCATCAGCTTCTGCAACGCGTCGTTGCCCGGGCAGAGCTGCGCGTGCGGCAGGTTGTAGAGTGAACCGGGCACGGTGTCGTTCTGGTCGTGCACGTCCTTCGAGTCGGGCGAGATGTAGAGCAAGCCGGTGACGACCTCGCCCTTCTTCTGGTGCTCGCGGGTGTAGGCGTAGCTCTTGGTTGAGCCGCCGTGATCGTTGAAGGTCACGCACGGCGAGATGATGTCGATAAACGCGAAGCCATGCCTTCGGAACGTTGGAGCTTGCGTAAACTACGTCTCTGACGTATCGTACTCGAAGTGTTCACCTTCATTGAAACGAAGCTGTTCACCAAGCTCGTTCAGGAATACCTGGCGGACGACGAATATGCCCGTCTTCAGCAAGCGATTGCCGAAGACCCTGATGCCGGTGCTGTCATCAAGGGGTCGGGGGGCAGGGGCAGATCTGGATGCTGACGATGTACGCGAAGAACGAATCGGACAGCATGGCGGGACCAGTTCTGAAGAAGATCAAGGAGGCGCTCGATGGCGACTAAGCGAAACTTCGGCCGGGAGATTCTGGACGGTCTTGCGGAGTTGAAGAGCGGTCAGCATGGCCGTATGACCAACGTGCCGTCGGTGTCGAGTGTGCGCGAAAAAACGGGCCTCTCACAACTGAAGTTCGCGGCGCTGCTGGGCGTGTCCGTCAGAACCTTGCAGGAATGGGAGCAGGGTCGGCGCGCACCGTCGGGGGCTGCGCGAACCCTGTTGATGGTCGCCGCGAGAAACCCCCGCGCGCTCGTCGACGTCGCCTGACCGGCGGCGCTACGCCCCCTCTTCCCGCTTGGCGGCCTCAACTGTTAACGGAAGGGCCGTTCTCAGACCCAGCGCCGACCAGGCCGCTTCCCCAGTTGCTTCCCCAAGGCCTACTACGCGGAGCACTTTCTGGCCGGGCGATTTCAGTAGTCGTCTTCGGGCACGCGCTCGTCGTACGAAGCGAACGGCAGGGGCGGGGCGCGCGACGGCCGCATCTCAGGCACGACGCTCGGAAGACCCAGGTGATGCAAGATGCGCCGGATCACCGCGCCATCCTGAACTAACGCCACCCGCTTCAACCGGCCCGGACAGCACGGGCATGCCAGCACATCGAAGCCAAAACTGCGCTGCATCAGCTCGGCCCAGGTGCGGTTGGGAAGACGCGGTGGCGGAGTGCCGTCTGCGCAGCGCGGACGTGTGGCGCCCCCTGGCGCCTCGTCATGGTCCTCGCGGCGTGGCACCACGGCTCGCCGCCACGCCGCACGGGGCGCGAGCACGCCGTGATACAGGATCAGGTTGATCTGCGGTCGCGGCGTCAGCGCCGCCAACCGCTCCAGCAGTTCCACCGGGTCAAATACGAGATGCGTCGTCCCATCGGTCCAGCGCCGGCGCAACTCCAGCACGGCCGTGCCATCCGGCATCAGTTGCAGCCGGTCCTGCCCCATCGGCGGCCGCAAGGCGTAGCGGCATAAGCGTTCCAGCCGATCACGGCTGCCCGCGGGCACAACGATGCCCGCATGCAGATCAAATCCTTGCTGACGCGCATGCCAGCGGCCGATCGGCGGTGGGTCTGGCATTTCCACGGTGTCGCCCCAACGACGCACCCGCGTACCGGCGCGCGGACCGAGTGCGGCCACACCCTGAACGGACGCCGCCGCCAGACCCGCCAGGGCCGGCGCATCCTCGGTCCAGCGGTCCGGGGCGTCGAATCCCTCACGGCCATCGGGCACGCCGCGGCGATGCAACAGCGCTTCGATCCGGCGCTGAATAGTCAACAGCAGCGGACCGAGATCGTCATCCTGTCGCTCATGCGGATGGAATGACACGCCGCCACTGGGCTCGGGTGCGAACACCCCGTCCAGCCCAAGCGCGTGGACATGAACGTTGAGGTTCAACGCCGCGCCAAAGCGCTGGACGACAGCCACGGCG
>CAMBHC010000345.1 GCA_945866285.1 Candidatus Sulfopaludibacter sp. SbA3
ACTTGACCTTCGACGATCAGGTCGGGCCGGTACTCCCCCACCGGCACGCCCTTGTAGGTCAGCGGGACCGTGCGTTCGTATTCGAACCCGATGCCGGTCGCCGCCAGCTCCACCCGCATGGCGAGCGCATACGCCCTCTCAAGCAGCCCAGCACCCATGTGCCGATGCACCTCGATGGCGCAGCCAATGATTTGTTCTGTGAGAGGATCCCGTTGCTCCATGGCCGATACAGGAGCATGGGTCGTGCCGCGTGACTTTGTTGGGATTTGCTCACGACACCGGATGGAAGGTCGCAGGACCTGAGAGGCCGGAGCACCCGTGGTATTGAAGATTTTGCTCTGCGTCCTCTGTGTTTTCTGTGGCTAGATTGTTCTTGTCACTGAGGCGTGCGGTAATAACTCGCCGCACCGAGATCCACTGGCCGGCTCGACCCCGCATTCGCCAACGACAGCCGCATCTGGTTTGAGACGATGTCGTAGGTGCCCAGCCTGCGGCCGGTGGCAGCGACGAGATCGATCGTCGGGAACGGCCGCGCGGTCAGCGCCAGCGTGACGGTGCCGGTCTCGACCGCGGTGCCCGACTCGGCCAGCACCGCGTATTCGTAGTTCGGATTGCGCGCGTCGCTGCGCGTGAAGCGGATGCCCGCCGGGCCATCCCCACTCACCCGCGTCCAGGTGCGCGACGCCGGAAAGCGCAGGTCGCGCGGGTTCGAGGCGTACGGCTCGATCAGCTCGGTGCTGGACACCGCCGTACTCCACACGCGCTCAAAGAACGACCTCGCTTCCGGGGTCAGGAACGGCTCTGGCGTGACCGCATTCGGGTTGGGAACGTTCCGGTAGTACTCGAAATCATCCAACTGGAAATGCGTCATCGCATAGGTAATCGGCGTGGTGCCGACGGTCTGCGACACGGTACCCGCGACGCCGATCGACTGTCCTGCAAGCACCGCCGCGTCGGCCGCGATTCCAGGACTGACCGTCGCGAGGTTGGTGTAAACGGTGCGATAGAAGTGCGTGCCCACCACGTGCTCGATCTGCACGGTGCTGCGGCCGGGCACTGACGGGTCCGCGAACACGCTTTGCACAGTGCCCGCGGCGGCGGAGCGGACGATGCCGCCGATGCGGTACTCGACGTCCCAGCCGGGGTGCCCATCCGCGGCGTGGTCCGCGCCGTGATACCCAAACGGCGCCAGCCCAAACGCCGTCGTCGCCGCGTCCGAGGCATCGATCGGCATTCGCAAACCCAACACCCCGGGCACGGTCGTGGGCAATGGGACGTTCACGGTCGGAAACGGCGGCGGCGTGGTGACCGTCGGCGCGGTCGGGTTGTCGGTACACGCGGCAATGGTCGCCACCGAGAGCAGCACAACAAGGGCCGGACGCTTCAGCATTCTCAAGGCAATCGTATCCGCAATTTGCCCGCTTACCGACTTTCCAGTAGTCTGTTGGCTCATGTCGGCGTTCCGGTCACGCATGCGTCTCGTCGCGATCGCCTGGCTGCTCTGCCAGGTGGCGTCGCTGTCGGCGTTCATGCCGGAAGACTGCTGCCCGGCACACACCGCGGTCGCCGCGGCCAAGCATCACGCCGACACGACCCCTCCCTGCCACGAAGCCGCGGAGGCCCCAGCGCCGGAGCGTGAATCCGGTGCGGACTGCCCCATGCACCACGGCGAGAGCGGGGCGTGCCCGATGCACCGATCCCCAACCGGCAAGTGCTGCAGCATGAGCAACGGCTGCGACGGACCGAACCGTCCGCTGGCCAGCCTGTTCTCGTTCATCGGCGTGATCGACGCGCCGGTTTCGTCCGTGGGTGCGCCGGCCTCGGCGCCCGTCACCATCGATCGTCCGGCCCCATTGCTCTGCCGCCTGGTCAGCCCAGACGCGCCTCCTCCCAAAGCGTAAGTAACCGTCGCATGTGACTGGTCTGTCGCGGGTCCACCTGGCCTCGTGGCACATCGTGCATTGGGCAGTACTTACGTTTGGGGATATCCATGTTTTCGAGTTTCAGGATTTGGCAGGCCCTTGCCTGTGTCGTCGTTCTCGCGTTTCCGGCCATGGCGCAGCAGACGGTCGACGTGGCCAGCATCAGCGGCCGAGTGGTGGATGACACCGGTGCCGTCGTGCCCGGCGCGCAAGTGGCCACAACCCGCCGCGACACCAACATCGTCACCACCGCAGTCACCGACACGGAAGGACGCTTCCGTTTTCCGTACCTCAAGATCGGGGCCTACGACATCGTCGCCAGCTTGTCGGGCTTCCGCGACGTCACCCGCCAGCTAACGCTGACCGCCGGTGCGGCATACGAACTGCCGATCGTCCTGACTGTCGGTGGCTTGGCATCCACTGTGACAGTAACCGCAGACTCGACCGTGCTCGAGGCCGCGCGCAGCCAGATCGCGTCGACGGTCTCGGATGCGGAAGTGGCGGCCTTGCCGATGAACGGCCGCAACTTCCTCGACGTGGCGCTGCTCGTTCCGGGCGTGGCGCCGGCGAATATCGCCAGCACGCAGCTCTTTCCGGAAACCTCGGCCGTCCCCGGCGTCAGCCTTTCGGTGGGCAGCCAGCGGAACCTGTCGAACAACTTCGTGGTCGATGGCCTGTCGGCGAATGACGATGCGGCGGGGTTGAGCGGCATGACCTACGGGGTCGATGCCATCGAGCAGATGCAGGTCGTAACCTCGGGAGCCCAGGCCGAGCTCGGGCGTGCGCTCGGCGGCTACATCAACGTGGTGACCAAGAGCGGCAGCAACACGCTGCGCGGCACGGTCTACGACTTCGTCCGCGACGACTCGCTCAACGCCGCCAACGCGTTGTCAGGCACCACGTTGCCGATGAGCCAATCGCAGTTCGGCGGGAGCCTCGGAGGGCCGATCGCCAAGAACCGGACCTTCTATTTCGCCAACGCCGAGCAGCGCCGCCTCGATCAGACGGGCCTGGTCACCATCACCAATCCGAATGTCGCGCTGATCAATGCCCGCTTGACGCAGGCGGGCTACCAGGCGCCGCTCATCAGCACCGGCATCTATCCAAATCCGGTGGACACCCTCAACGTCATCGCGAAGGTCGATCACCAGTTCAGCAGCCGCGACCAGTTCAGCGTGCGCTACAGCCGGTACGGCGTGACCGCGACCAACTCGCGTGGCGCCGGCGGCTTGAGCGCGCCGACGGCGTCGTCCAACCTGGACAACTCCGACCAGGCCTTCGCCGTCAGCAACACCCTCATGCTGTCGCCGCGGACCGTGCTCGAAACCCGCGCCCAGTTCGCGAATGGCGGTCTCAAGGCCCCGCCCTCCGATCTCATCGGCCCGGCCGTGAGCATTGCCGGCGCCGCCACCCTCGGCACCAGTTCGAGCAGCCCGACCGGCCGCCTGAACAAGACGCTCCAAGTCGTCAACAACCTCTCGCACCAGGCCGGTGCCCACGCCTTCCGCGCCGGCGTGGACTTCC
>CAMBHC010000346.1 GCA_945866285.1 Candidatus Sulfopaludibacter sp. SbA3
AGCGAGGCTGCTTGCCGACCGAGAACGAAAAAAACGCCAGCGGCAGCGCCGCCCACAACAGCAACCGAAGGTCGATGGTGCTCAGGTCGCGCCGGCGCCGCACCCACTGCGTAAGCGGCCCCAGCCAGACCAGCGCCAACGGGGTCCACGGCAGCAGTCCGCCGGCCACGATCGGGAGATAGAACCACCACGGCCGCGGGTCGTTGAAGCGATCGGTCGCGAACCGTTCGAAGTTGTCGCCGATGAAGAAACCTTGCAGGTATTCATTGCCGTGACGGAACCACATCACGACGTACCACGGCACCGCGACCGCGATCATCACGACGAAGCCCAGCACGATGTCGCTCGGCGTGAGCGCAATGGACCGGCGCTCGATCATGAGCACCGGGACGATCACAATGGTCGGGATGATCAGGCCGACCGGGCCCTTGGTGAGAAAGCCGAGGCCCAGCGCCAGCGCGGCCAGCAAGACGAACTTCCGCGGCGAGCGTTCCTGCTCGAGCGTCGCGACGAGCGCCGCCCAGACCGCCAGCGAGACACAGAAGGCGAGTGGCAGGTCCGGCAAGGCCATGCGCCCGATCGAGAAGTAGCCGAAGTTGGTGGCGACAATGGCGCCGGCCAGTAACCCCGTCGACTCGTCGTACCAACGCCGGCCCGCCGCGGCCGTGACCAGCACCAGTCCCAGCCCGGCCATGGCCGCCCACAACCGGGCCGCCATCTCGCTCTCGCCCAGCACCACCGACGCCGCAGCCGCCAGCCAGTAATACAGCACCGGCTTCTGGAAGCGTGGCTCGTAGTTGTAGTGCGGCGTGATCCAGTCGCCCGATGCCACCATTTCGCGGGCCGAGTCGGCGTAGAACGCCTCGTCCGAATCGGTAACAGCGCCCCGGCCCAGGCCGGCGAAGAACGTCACCGCCGCCAGGAGCAGCAGGGGAAGGGTGATGCGATGCACTTCTGTTATACTAGCGGCAGTTTCTCCCGGTTTTGCCTCCGTTTCGTTCCCCGCTCCTTTCCAGAACCTGACAACCCGAGCCAGACCGCTCTTGGAATAACCTGCATGCCCAGTCACAAGCGTCACGGTCCGCACCGCGGTGGTGGTGGCCATCAGCCCCCGCCCCAGCCCGATGTTGCCGCCGAATCGGCAGAACATGCCATCCAGGAGGGCAAGCGCCCCGGCCTCAACATCACCGAACTGAAGGAGATGAGCATCCAGCATCTCACCCAGGTCGCCAAGGACCTGGAGGTGGCCGGCGCGACCGGCATGCGCAAGCAGGAGCTGATTTTCCAGATCCTCAAGGCGCAAACCGAGCTAAGCGGCTTCATCTTCTCGGAGGGCGTGCTCGAGCTGCTGCCCGATGGCTTCGGCTTCCTCCGCGCCCCTGACTACAACTACCTCCCTGGCCCCGACGACATCTACGTCTCGCCTTCGCAAATCCGCAAGTTCGACCTGCAGACCGGCGACACCGTGTCGGGCCAGATTCGCCCGCCGAAGGAAGGGGAGCGCTACTTCGCCCTGATCAAGGTCGAGGCGGTGAACTTCGAGGCGCCCGACCAGGCGCGCGAGAAGCTCTTCTTCGAGAACCTGACGCCGCTCTACCCGCTGGAGCGCATCAAGCTCGAGACCGAGGCTGAGAACCTGTCGGCGCGCGTCATGGACTTGATGGCGCCGCTCGGCAAGGGCCAGCGCGGCCTGATCGTCGCGCCGCCCCGCACCGGCAAGACCATGCTGCTGCAGAGCATCGCGCAGTCGGTGGCGAAGAATCACCCCGAGATCTACCTGATCGTCCTGCTGATCGATGAGCGCCCGGAAGAAGTCACCGACATGCAGCGGTCGGTGGACGGCGAGGTGATCTCGTCGACCTTTGATGAACCGGCGCAGCGGCACGTCCAGGTTGCCGAGATGGTGATCGAGAAGGCCAAGCGGCTCGTCGAGCACAAGAAGGACGTGCTGATCCTGCTCGACTCGGTCACGCGCCTGGCGCGGGCCTACAACACCGTGATCCCGGCCTCGGGCAAGGTGCTGTCTGGCGGTCTCGACAGCAACGCGCTGCAGAAACCCAAGCGCTTCTTCGGTGCCGCCCGCAACGTCGAAGAAGGCGGCTCGCTCACCATCGTCGCCACGGCACTCGTCGACACCGGCTCGCGCATGGACGATGTCATCTTCGAGGAGTTCAAGGGCACGGGCAACTCGGAGATCCACCTGGATCGCAAGCTCTCGGACAAGCGCACCTTCCCGGCCATCGACATCCTCAAGAGCGGCACTCGCAAGGAAGAGTTGCTGCAGACCAAGGAAGATCTGAGCCGCATTTACGTGCTGAGGCGCGTCCTGAATCCGCTGTCGCCAGTCGAAGCCATGGAGCTGCTGCTGGACAAGATGGGGAAGACCAAGAACAACGCCGAGTTCCTCTCGGCCATGCAGCGCGGCTAGGACGGACGGGTCTGAAGACCCGCCCCTACGACCGCATCATCGATCAACTCAACAACGTCGAGGCGGGTCTTTAGACCCGCCTGGAGATTCAATGACCACAATCAAGGTTCGAGAAAATGGTTCGCTGCTGGTCGAGGGCGAAGACGTCAAGTTGATCGACTGGACCGGCGCCGAGTACTTCGTCCCGAAGAAGCCGTTCTCGCTGTGCCGCTGCGGCCAGTCGCAGCAGAAGCCGTTTTGTGACGGCGCGCACAAGGCGTGCGGGTTTGTCGGCAACGAAGCGGCGCCAGGGCCCAAGGCGAATCCGCCAGCGCCGCCTACAGCTTAGGCACCATCCAGGGCACGACGTACGCCTGAAACATCGCCAGCAAGCCCATCAAGAACGTCAGGGCGAGGCTGTGAAAGATCACCTTCGAGAAGATCTCGCCTTCGCGACCCACCGCGCCGACGCCCGCAGCGCCAACCGAGAGGTTCTGCGGGCTGATCATCTTGCCCATCACACCGGCCGAGCTGTTCGTCGCGCCCATCAGGATCGGATCAAGCCCAGACACCTTCGCCGTGGTCGCCTGCAACGGGCCGAACAACGTGTTGGAGGAAGTGTCGCTGCCCGTCAGGAAGACGCCGAGCATGCCCAGCCACGCCGAGAAGAACGGGAACAGCCAGCCCGTCTGCGCCAGGGCGAGCGCCATGGACGAGGTCATGCCCGAGTAGTTCATGACCGTCGCGATCGACAGGATGAAGGCGATGGTAATGATCGGCAGCCGTAGCTGTACCGCCGTTTTTCTGAAGGCCACGCCAAGGATGCCCGGTCGGGACCCCGCCATCACCATCGGAATGAGCGCAATGAAGGTGGCAAACAGGACCAGCGTCCCCGCGGTGCCCAGGAAATCGAGGCGATAGGTCAGCGCATAGGGAGCGGTCGCGTCCACGACCGGTGCTTCACGCTGCACGATCGGCGCCGGCTTGCCATCGACCAGGTTGTAGGCGCCCGGCCAGCTGAACTCCCACACCGGG
>CAMBHC010000347.1 GCA_945866285.1 Candidatus Sulfopaludibacter sp. SbA3
GATCGTCTCGGCCAGCGCGCCGACCGTCAGCCCGATGTCGATGACCGCGGTCTGACCGGCACGCAGCGAGACGCCGGTCTGTTCAAACTTCTTGAATCCCTGCAACTCCGCCAGGACGCGGTAGGCGCCGAGCGACAGCAGTGGCGCGCGGTACAGGCCGCGCTCATTGGTGACGACCACGCGTTGGTCGCCGGTGTCGATGGTCAACACCGTCACCGTGACGCCGGGCAGCACTGCGCCCTGATCGTCTTTGACCGTGCCTTCGAGAGTGCCGTTGATGGCAGTGGATTGTGCGAACGCCGGCGACACCAGCGCCAGGCTCAGGACAAACGCGGAAATGATGCGGAACATGGGGGTAGCGCCTCCAAAGGAGTAACAACAAAGCGACAGGACATTATAGACCTTGTGAAATTTATCGACGGTGGCGCCGCTCGCCCGAGCGCCGGTCGCCCTGACGGCGGTCGCCCACCCCTGGCGGAGGGCCCAGGTTGGCCGTGCGGCGGTCGGCGGCCCGGCGCTCGCGGGCCCGGCGTTCAGCCCGGGCGGTCAGCGCCGCCTTGCGCGTGGCTTCACTCAGTTCCCGCTGCATCCGGACCGTCCGGCGGGCAGGATCCAGCACTTCGAGCAAGCCATCGTGCGCCAGCTTGGCGACCGGATCAACCGGGGGATTGCCAAACCGGTCGCGAATCAGTTGAGCAGCCTTTAGAATCGCGTCCCGCTGCCATCCTTGCAGGGGATTGATTCGAAAGATGCCTGAGTCCGCCATGTGTCCTCCCTAAAGATTTCGGGCGAACGAAAAGTGCTCATCGTCCCTGTCAGGCTTGCCTTGCACGGCCCGCAGGATGATTCGGCTGGCCAGGAACGCCCGGGCGGGGTCGTGCGAGGTGCCAAACGCAAACCACTGGTGCGGGAAGTTGCGGTGCGCCCCGGCATACAACACCTCGTCGACGGGGTGCGCCAGGGGGACGTCCCATCCGAACGAGGGGACCGCGCCGGAAATTGCCGGGTAGAGCCGTGTCAGTTCGTACATCAACTGCCCGGTGCGCTGCACCAGTGTCTGGTCGCGCAGGCGATCCGCGGGGCGTTTCTGGTCGGCGCCGGTGAACAACGCGCGGTGGTCGGCGGTGAACCACAACTGATGCGCGGGCGCCTCGCTGTCGGTGAGCAGCGCCGCCTGTTGGCCCAACTCCGCGCGGACTGCGGCCGACAGCGGTTCGGTCAGCACGGCATAGCGGTCTTCGTGTTTCAGGTGACGCTTGAGCGGCTTGAACAGGCTCGTGGGCTCACCAATGCAGATGATCAGGTTCGAGGTGGTGATGGCACCGCCATCGAGAAACGCCGTGGCGGTCTTGCGGTTGAACGTGATCTTGTTGATGCGCGACTTCTCGTAGACCTTGACGCCCTTCTTGATCGCCGCCTTCAGGAACCCGAGGGTCAACTGGTAGGGATCCACGAAGCCCCAGTCGGGCAGCTTCACGGCGCCCGCCGACGCCAGCGCGGCCTGGCGCTGCACCATCGCCGGCGTCATCCACGCCGCGCTCAATCCCGCCTCTTTGCGGGCGGCCAGTTCGCGCTGCAGCAGCTTGTCGGAGGCGCCGGCCGGCAACAGGCGCACGGCATCTCGCAATTCGAGCCCGGCCTTGATGCCGAGTCGCTTCACCGCGGCCGCTAGATCACGCGGCGCGGCCTCGGTCATCGTGAAGAGCGCGCGCGCGGCCCGCTTACCGGCCCGGGCCTCGAGGTCACGATACGACCCGCAGGCTTCGCTCGAAATCAGCCCGGTGGCGCGGCCGCTGCCGCCCTGGCCGACGCGACCGGCCTCGACCAGGATGACCTTGTGACCGGCGGCGGCGCACGCCTGCGCCGCCATGGCACCGGCCATGCCGCCACCGACGACGACCACCGGTTGAGTGATGACGCCACGAAACGCCGGAAACTCGGGTCGCTTCGTTACAGGGGCAGCATCAAGCCAGGGGGAGATGCCGTAGCGAGTTGAAGGCACGGCCAAATACTAACAGGGGTGCCAAGGTGCCAGGGTGCCAAGGTGCCAGGGTGCGCGAAACTGCACACTGGCACGCTGGCACCGTTTGGCACCTTTATTTGCGCCGGCTCTCAGTCGCGAGGAGCCGCGCTTTCCGGTCGGCTCCCCACCTGTATCCACCCGTTCCTCCAGCCGCGGGAACCACCCGATGGCAAGGGACAACGAGGCACACCGGATTGGTCGCGCAGGCACGGGCGACCGCTCGCGCCGCCTTGGGCTGGCCGATGGCCGTGGCCACATCGGCATAAGCGCGGGTCTCGCCATAGGGAATGCGCTGCAAGGCTCGCCACACCTTCCACTGAAAGGCCGTTGCCTGCACGTCGATGGGCAAGTCGAGCGACGGCGCCGCTCCGCGCAGGTGCTGCAAGATGGCCTTCACCCAGTCCGTCCGCGGCTGCTTATTGGCGCGGATCTCGGCCGACGGATACTCGCGTCGCAGGTCGCGGACCAGCGTCGTTTCTGAGTCGCCCAGCTTGACGGCGCACACCCCCTCAACCGTGGCGGCCACGAGAACCTGGCCGAGCGGGCTCGACACCGTCGAGTACCCAATCGACATTCCCGCGCCGCCGCGGCGATAGCTCGAGGGCGACATCCCCTTCCCGGTCGGCGCCGCCTCGTACACGCGACTGGGCGATCCGTAGCCCGCCTCGTAGATCGCCGTGGTCACATCGCGGCCATCGCGCAGGCTCGACCGCAATTTTCCGGCCCGCACCGCCGCCTGGAACTCGCGCGGCGACAACCCGACAATGGCCTTGAAGCGACGCTGGAGGTGATGGGGACTCATGGCCGCCACGCGCGCCAGATGGGCGAGGGTGACGGGCTGATCGGCATGCGTCGACAGATACGCCGAGGCGCGGCGAACGGCCTCGACACCGGGCTGGGACAGCCCCACCGTGTCTGGCCGGCAGCGCTTGCAGGCGCGAAAGCCAGCCTGGCGGGCATCGGTCGTGGTGTCGAAGAACCGAACTCGATCGGCGCGCGGCCGCCGGCTGGGGCAGCTCGGCCGGCAATAGATCCCGGTCGACGTGACACCGTACACAAACGCGCCATCCGCCTTGGAGTCGCGCTCCGCCAACGGCTTCCAGCGCGGATCCAGCCCCCCAGTTGTCACCCCTGGCACGTTTGGCACCCCTGGCGCGGTTGGCACCCTTGGCACTCCTGGCACTCCTGGCACCCTTGGCACTTCTGCTTCACTCTGCATCATGAGTGAAAGTTACGCCAGAGCCCGGGCCTGCTGCGATCCGGCGATTGCGATCAAAGTGGCTTGGGCTGAGAGGGGTAATATCACCCCCGTGAGGCGTTTGCTTCGTTTCCTGATCATTACCCTGGCCGCGTTCCTCCTCATCGTGGTGGCGGGCGGGGTGTATGTGCGGTCCCAATTGCGGGCAAGCCTGCC
>CAMBHC010000348.1 GCA_945866285.1 Candidatus Sulfopaludibacter sp. SbA3
GCCGGTTATTGTCGATCCTGAACCCGCGCATGAGGGGTTGCGTGTAGGCGGCCACCAGGTTCGTCTGGAAGCTCGGATTGAAGGTCGAGAACGAGTTCGAGGTCTCGAGGCGCGAGTTGGTCCAGTTGACCGTGTAGCTGCCGCCGAACTTGCGCACGTTCTGAGACAAGCCGAAGTTGTACGTGTTCGTGGCGTTGTTGACCTTCGTGCCGCCGTTCAGCGTGCTGGTGGGCAGGGCGTACTGGTCGCGCGCGCCGAGCGTCGTCGACAGGTTCGGCGTGTAGAGGTTGCGAACGCCGGCGATCTGGAAGTCGACTGACTGCGGTTCGAGCTTCGCCACCTGGATGTCGAGGTTCTTCTCGAGGGCCAGCGACACCGCTTCCTCCAGGCGCAGTTCCCGAAGCCCACCCGAGCCGAGGTCGCCTGGCTGGGCCTGCCGAGGCGGGCTCTTCAGGTCCATGAGGCCTTGCTCGTATCGCTGCATGGCCTGGGCGACGACGGTCTCCTGTCGAGCCGCATCAGACAGCGCAGTGGACTGGCCGAACGCCTGGGGCGCGGTCATGCAGAGAGCTGCCGCGAGGAACACACTTGTATAAAGATTCATGGTCTTCAAGGGTTATCAGTAATTAGGAACGGGCTCGTCTTTGTGGAGGTCGCCCTTGGGCTTCTTGTCCCGCTCACGACGATCGTGGTCGTGCATCTCTTTCATCTTCGCGTGCTGCTCGTCAGATAGGACGCGCCGCATACGGAAGAGTTGCAGGGTCCGGGTCCGGCTCAACTCGGCGCGGGCGGCCTCGACGCGTTCGGCGGCCTGCAGCACGGTCGCCTCGTCTGACTTGGAGTCCGTGATGACTTTCGACAGCCTGTGCTCGGCCTTATCGAGCGCGGCCTTCTGCGCGCGCAGTGACGGTTCGGCGGTCTGGAAGATCGCTTCGATCCGGTCGATCTGCTCTTGGGCGAGGGACAAACCCTTCTGGAAGCGCTCCATCTGCCACCACTTGAAGCTTTGGGCAGCGGCTGGTTGCGCCCCTGCGACAACCAGAGACAAGGCTAAACAAATGAACAACTTACGTAGGATCTTCATGGCTCAACAGCACTACGACCGAGCCCGGCCGTGCGTTTACGGAATGGCGGCCAAGGTGAGCGGAGGGGGTAAAGCGGAGGAAACCGCAGGAGGCTGGACCGGCGGTGGCGGCTATTGCTCGTGAAATGGGGTCAATTCGTCGAGCGCACGCAGCTCGCGCGCACTGCGCAGCTGGACCGCGAAATCGACCTCGCCCAGCAGGCCATCGTCCTGAGGCAGCGTCAATCGCGCCGGCACATAGCTGGTAACGCTGTCAGGACTGGGGGCCAACGACGAGGCGAGGGGGGCGAGGCGGCGGGATTGGGGAGGCAGCAGGTTGACGACCTGGCCGCCGAGCAGGCCAATGATCAGGCCGGCGGCCGCGGCAATCGAGATCCAGCGGCGGTTGACCCCCGTGGCTGGGGTGTCAACGTTCGCGGCGAGCGGGAAGCGAATGACCTTGGCCGGTTGCCCCAGGTGGGCGAGGCGGGCCAGAATTTTATGGCGCTGGGATTCGAGGCCGCGCTCGTCGAAGTGGGCGTCGGCTTCGGCATGAGCGGCCACACGGTACGCCTCAAGGTTGGCGTTCAGATCCGGCTCCGTGACATCGCGTCGGTTCATGCTTGACCTCCCAACACTCCTCGTAACTTCCGCAACGCGCGAAACAGGTGCACTCGCACCGTCGCCTGGCTCATCCCGGTGGCAGCGCTAATCTCCGCCGGGGACTGTTCGTCCAGGTGGCACAGCGTGAACACCAACCGCTGTCGGTCCGGCAAGCCCGCGACGGCCTGCGTGACCTGGCCCCACCGTTCCTTGGCCAGCATGCGGCGTTCGTTCGACGCCTCGCTGCCGGCGACCTGCTCGACCGGTCGGCCCTCGTCTTCGTCGATCGAGTGGCTGATCCAGCGTTGCTGTCTTGCCCGGGCCTTGAGGCGATCCAGTGCCGCGTTCACCAGAATTCGCGTGAACCAGACGTCGAACGGCAAGTCGCTCCGATACTGCTCGATGTGCAGGAATACCTTGATAAAGGCATCCTGGACGGCCTCGTCGGCATCGGCGGCATCGCGTAAGTACTGAAACGCGATGCGAACCGCCCGGCGCTGTAGCAAGGCCACGAGGGCCCCAAACCGATCGCGGGCCGCGTCGCGATCACCGCGACCGACGAGCACCTTAATCTCGGCTGCCAGCACGGAGGCCGGGGACGGGTGGGCGCGGTCTGCGGGACGGGGCTCGGCGGCGGTGTCGACGTTGGGCTGTCCTGCCATGTGTTACGGGTTCCGGGGGCGGCGCGTTTACCGTACTTTACAGTAACAGGCCCCTTCCCAGTCTGGGTACGCGATTGACTTCGCGCCTTTCCCATCTGTACCATTCATGGTTTGGATGCGGCCAGTGAGTCTGGTCGAGTTTTGGAGTCAGATTTCATGAGTACTGCACAGGTGGGGCGAGGCTTAGAGGCCCACGGCGTTCATTCCTCAAAGCCGGTTCATTTCAATTTATCGGCTCCAGCGCTCTACGAACACGCCATTCGCCGCCAGGAGGGCATCATCGCGCCGGGCGGCCCCCTGGTGTGCAGCACCGGCGCCCACACGGGCCGGTCGCCCAACGACAAGTTCGTGGTCAAAGAGCCGGCGAGTGAAGCCAATGTCTGGTGGGGCAAGGTCAACCGTCCGATCGAGCCCGCGCAGTTCGACCTGCTGCGCAGCGACATCGTCGCCCACCTCAAGGGGCAGGAACTGTTCGTGCAGGACCTGTATGCCGGCGCCGATGCCGAGTATCGCCTGCCGGTCCGGTTCATCCAGGAACTGGCGTGGCAGAGCCTGTTTGTGCGGAACCTGTTCATCGAACCGCCCGCCTCAGAACTGGCCGCATTCCAACCGCAGTTCACCGTGTTGACGGCGCCCAGCTTCAAGGCGGATCCCGCGCGCCACGGCACCCGCTCCGAGGTGGCCATCGCCGTGAACTTCGCTTCGCGCGAAGTGCTGATCTGCGGCACCAGCTACGGCGGCGAGAACAAGAAGTCGATCTTCACGGTGCTGAACTACCTGTTACCGCTGCGCAACGTGCTCGCCATGCACTGCTCGGCGAACATCGGCCCAGGCGGTGACACGGCGCTTTTCTTCGGCCTGTCCGGCACCGGCAAGACGACGCTGTCGAGCGACCCGGAACGGCAGTTGATCGGCGACGACGAGCACGGCTGGAGCGATCGCGGCGTGTTCAACTTCGAAGGCGGTTGCTACGCAAAGATGATTCGGCTGTCGGCAGAAGCCGAGCCCCAGATCTTCGAGACGACGCGCCGGTTCGGCACCGTGCTCGAGAACGTGGTGATGGACCCCGGCACGCGCGCACTGGATTTCGATGATGCCTCGCTGACGG
>CAMBHC010000349.1 GCA_945866285.1 Candidatus Sulfopaludibacter sp. SbA3
ATCCGGCTGCGTCAAACGTTCGCGGACGATCCCGATAATCAGGTCATCGCCCACCAGTTCGCCGCGTTCCATCACGGCACGCACCGCCTGGCCCAGCTCTGATCCGCTGTGCACCGCTTCGCGCAGGATGTCCCCGGTCGAAACCTTGGGAATCCCATGCTCACGGGCGAAACGTTCCGCCTGCGTGCCCTTGCCCGCCCCAGGCGGACCGAGCATCACGAGGTTAAGGGCCACGTTAGCCGCGCCGTCCCCGGATGCGCGTCTTCTTCATGAACCCGTCGTAGTGCCGCATGATTAACTGCGATTCGACCTGGTTCACGGTATCCATGGCCACACCGACCACGATCAGAAGCGACGTGCCGCCGAAGAAGAACTGGACGTTCAGGCCCTGCGTGACCACGCGCGGCAGAATCGCGTCGAGCGACTCGCCGATGAACGGAATCGGCGCCACCTTGAAGCCGGTCAGCAGGAACTCCGGCAGGATTGCCACCATCGCCAGGTAGACCGCCCCGACGATCGTGATGCGCGCCAGAATGGTGTCGATGTATTCGGCGGTCCGCTTGCCAGGACGAATGCCTGGGATGAAGCCGCCGTACTTGCGCATGTTCTCGGAGACGTCATCCGGATTGAAGATGATCGCCGTATAGAAATACGCGAAGAAGATGATGAACGTGACGTAGAGCAGGTTGTAGAGCGGCATGCCGTAGCCAATCTGCCGTACTGCCGCGTCAGCCCAGCCGCCGGGCGTGAACATGCCCGACATCGTCGCCGGGAAGGTCAGGATCGAGCTGGCGAAGATCACCGGAATCACACCGCCAGTGTTGACCTTCAGCGGAATGTGCGTACTCGAGCCGCCGTACTGCCGCCGGCCCACCACGCGCTTGGCGTACTGCACCGTGATGCGGCGATGGCCACGCTCGACGTAGATGATGGCGGCGATCACGCCGACCATCAGCACCACCAGGAACGCCATCGTCAGCAGGCCAATCTGGCCGGTCTGCATCTGGTCGATGGTGGCAATCACCGCGCGGGGGAAGTTCACGACGATACCCGCGAAGATGATCAGCGACATGCCGTTGCCGATGCCGCGTTCGGTAATCTGCTCACCCAGCCACATGATGAACATGGTGCCGGTGGTGAGCGTGAGCATCGCCATCAGGCGGAAGCCCCAGCCGGTCTCGTAGACCAGCGGCAAGCCGCCGGCGATCTCGGTCTGGCGCTCGAGGAAAATGGCAATGCCGAGTGACTGCACTATCGCCAGGACCAGCGTCAGGTAGCGCGTGTACTGGGTGATCTTGCGCCGGCCCAGCTCGCCTTCCTTCGACAGCCGCTCGAGGTACGGCCACACCACCGTCAGCAACTGCAGGATGATCGACGAACTAATGTACGGCATGACGCCGAGCGCGAAAATCGTCACGCGTGACAGGCTTCCGCCCGTGAACATGTCGTAGAGGCCGAACATCGAGTTCTGGGCCTGCTCCGACATGATGCGCAGCGCCTCGGAGTTGACTCCGGGCGTCGGGATGAAGTTGCCGACGCGGTACACCGCCAGCATGCCGAGCGTAAACAGCACTCGGTTGCGGAGATCCGCGACGGCGAACAGATTCTTCAGTGTATCCAGCACAACAGCCCTCAGCTACTTACTGATTGCTTGCGTCGGCCTTGGCATCAGGGACGGCCTTCGCGCCGTCCGGGATGGCCTCGGCCCGGCCACCGGCGGCGGCTACCTTTTCGGCGGCCTTTCCGCTGAACTTATGCGCGTGCACCGTCAACGCCTTGGTCAGTTCCCCGCGGCCGAGGATCTTGACGAGCGACGTGCGGCTGCTGACAAGGCCCTGCTCGCGCAAGGCCTCGACGGTCACCGTCGCACCCTGATCGAACGCGGCCTCGAGCTGGTCGAGGTTCACCACGTCGTACTCGGTGCGGAAGATGTTGGTGAAGCCGCGCTTCGGCACCCGGCGGTGCAGCGGCATCTGGCCGCCTTCAAAGCCACGCTTGAAGGAGTAGCCCGAGCGCGACTGCGCGCCCTTGTGGCCGCGGCCCGCGGTCTTGCCCAGGCCCGAACCGGGACCACGCCCGACGCGCTTCTTCTTGAACTTCGACCGTTCGGCCGGCTTGAGCTTATCGAGACTCATAAAATTACTCGCTCACCGTCACGAGGTGACGAACCTTGAAGATCATGCCACGGGTCTCCGGCGTATCCGCCAGGGTCACCGCGTGATTGATCTTGCGCAGGCCGATGCCCTGGACCACCGCCGCCTGGTTCTTGTTGAAGCCGATCGGGCTCTTGATGAGCTTGATCGTCACGGTCTTGGCAGCGGCCTTCGCCGACTTTGCCTGCTTTGCCTTCGCCATTGTTGTATGTCCTACGCCGTCCGGCCGCCGGCCAGCTCTTCGAGCGTGTCCTTGCCGCGCAGCCGCATCAGCTTGCCCGGATCCTTCAGTTCCTTGAGCGCCGTGAAGGCCGCGCGCACCACGTTGTGCGGGTTGGCCGAGCCCAGCGACTTAGTCATCACGTTGGTCACGCCTGCCGACTCCACCACCGCGCGCACCGCGGCGCCGGCGATGATGCCCGTGCCATCCGGCGCGGGCTTCAGCAGCACGCGGCCGGCGCCGTAGCGCCCGACAATCGGGTGCGGCACGGTGGTGCCCTGCACTGGCACGCGGATCAGGTTCTTCTTCGCGGCCTCGATGCCCTTCTTGATTGCCGAGGGCACTTCCTTGGCCTTGCCGACGCCGTAGCCCACCACACCGTGGGCGTCACCGACCACGACCAGCGCGCTGAAGCTCAGGTTCTTGCCGCCCTTGACCACCTTGGTGACACGGTTGATGGAAACCACCGTGTCCTTGAGGTCGAGCTGCGCCGGGTCGATCTTTTCGCGTGTCCGAATCATATGACCTCTAAAATTCCAGACCGGCGGTGCGGGCGGCCTCGGCCACGGCGCGCACGCGCCCGTGGTACAGGAACCCGTTCCGATCGAACACCACCTTGGTGATGCCCTTTTCCTTCAGCCGCTCGGCAATCGCGGTGCCCACCAGCTCGGCGCCCTTGAGGTTGCCACCGGCCACGGCCGACGGCATCTGGCCCTTGACCTTGGCATCGATGCTCGACGCCGAGGCCAACGTCTGGCCGGTGCGGTCGTCGATCACCTGGACGTAGATGTGCGACACGCTCCGGAACACGCTGAGCCGCGGTTTCTCGGCCGTGCCAGCGACTTTCTTGCGGATCCGAAACTTGATCCGATCGCGGCGATCTTCCTTGGTTTTGATCTGCATAACTACGCTCCGGTCTTTCCGGCCTTCTTCTTCAGCACTTCGCCCGTGTAGCGGACACCCTTCTGCTGGTACGGGTCGGGCTTGCGCAAGCTGCGCAGGTTGGCGGCGACCTGGCCCACCAACTGCCGATCGACGCCCGTCACGGTGATGTGCGTCTGC
>CAMBHC010000350.1 GCA_945866285.1 Candidatus Sulfopaludibacter sp. SbA3
CCTCGGGCACCGCGGCCGAGAGCGGCATTTCCGGGACAGCCCTGGCCTGCGGCACGACGACGGTCGAGCCACCGTGGGATTCGATCTGGCTGATCTGCACGCGCGACTTGTCCAGAAAGCCGGCCAGCGCCTGGCGCATCTCGTCGGCTGACTGGAAGCGATCGGTGGGCGCCTTCGACATCGCGCGCGAGACGATCGACTCAATCTCCGGGAGCATGCGGCTCATGTCCGTGTTCATCGGCTCAGCCGGCTGCTGGATTACCTTCAGGATGATTGACGAGATACTGCTGTTGTCGGGTTCGAACGGGCGGCGACCCGACAACATCTCGTAGGCCATCACACCGGTCGAGTAGATGTCGGTGCGCCGATCGATCTCCTCGCCCTTGAGTTGCTCGGGAGAGGCGTAATGCGGGGTACCGAGGACGTTGCCCGACGCGGTGAGCGTGTCGGCCTCCAGCATGCGCGCGAGGCCGAAGTCGACCAGCTTGACCGACCCATCCGACTGGATGTGGATGTTGCTCGGCTTGATATCGCGGTGCACCACGTCGAGGCCGTGGGCATGGTGCAGCGCCTCGAGCACCTGCTGCAAGATCCGGATCTTGGCTTCGAATGACAGGTCGTTGCGCTCAAGCACCTGCGAGAGGTTCTGGCCCTGCAGATATTCCATCGCGATGTAGACAATGCCGTCGATCTGCCCGGCCTCGTAAACGGTGACGATGTGGGGATGCGACAGCCGCGCGCAGGCCTGGGCCTCGCGCATGAGGCGGTCGAGGTATTCGGGGCGGTCGATGTCCGGCCTGACGGTCTTCACCGCCACGATGCGCTGCAGGGTCGGGTCGAAGGCCTTGTAGACCTCGCCCATGCCTCCGCGTCCCAAGACCGCTTCAACCTTGAAGCGACCGACCTGTTCCGGCAACGGGGTAGATCGCATGCCCATAGTGACCTCGAACAAGCCTTTCCGACTTAGACAGGACGATCTTCGTAACGCAACATCTGAGTGGTCTGCCGGAAGCACTTCGATGGTTCAACAGTGCCACGAACTGATGCACATGACATATCAAGGTCGGTGCCGAGTGAATTCAGCCCTGTTTGGCTCGAAACAGCTAGACGGCCTCAAAGGTAAATTACACATTTGTCGAGCCAGTTACGTTCTTGACCTTGGTCGAGGTGGGAGTGTAGCGGAAATTGGGGCCGCAAATGACTAAGGGCGGCGATTCCATTGCTGGAACCGCCGCCCAAAAGTTGCCGCCAACCTGGCTCCCCCCAGCTACTACGGCACTCGCGCCGTAGTAAACAGACTGGCGACAGACATTCCAGATCCAAAGTCTGTGCCGTGCGTTTCAGGGCCATATTCCGCGGTACTTGCCAGGACCCCTTACACGCCGCCCACCAGTTTCGTGAGCGTTCAAACAGTTGTGTCGGCGTGGCGGAACTGAAGTTCCGCCCTTCCGGCACCAGTGCCTACCCGGCCGCACCCTCGGGATACTGCAGTGCGAGGCGCAGCTCCTTGGTGAGGTTATCGACTGTGGTGCCCTGACGCTTCCAGGCGCCATCGGTCTCGAAGCGGAGCGCGCCGATGCGGCGGCCCCACGGTGAAATCACCCGGCCAATGGCACGGAAATCCGTCCGGTCGGCGTGCTGCTGGTCGATCTTCTGGATCACGTCTGGCGCGACCCGGACGAATGCGCGTAGCGCTGTGGCCGACTTGATGCTGTACTTCCGGCCGTTCCACGCTGATTCGAAGATGCTGGCGATCTGCCGGAGGTAGTTGACGAAGAACTTCTTGGATTCTTCGCGGAACTCGGCGCTCTTGCGGGCGCCGCCGAGCGCGGCCTCATCTGCGAACAGCTTCTTCAGCTCCTGGGCCAGCGGCGCCTGACCGACGCGGCCCTTGCCGACGCCGAGCAGCTTGATATCGCCAAGCAGCGGGGATTCGTCGCGGTCGTTGAGCGCCCGCACGACGTCGTGGGCGGCGGCCAGTGACTCGTCGCGATAGAGCTGGCGTCCGGACAGCGACACCAGGTGTGACGCGTTCAGGCGCGTGTGCTTGGCGTTGATCGTCACGAACATCTGGACGATGTGGTCCTCGGGGACCCGATCGAAGATGATCGCCGGCACGGTAAAGGGCTCGTCACCGAAGCGGTCGATGTCGGCGTGCAACGCGAGCAGGCGGTGCTGGCCGTCGATGGCGCGCAGGATACCTTCGCGTTCGGGCACCTTGAGGCGCCCGACCGACGAACCACTCTCGACGGCCTCGAAGCTGAGCTTCTCGTCGCACGAGATGATCACGGCGCCCGGAATCGACGGCAGGTCGCGGGCTTGCCGGCACTGCTCGTAGTATTGGACGAGCTCGTCGATCTTCTTGCGAATGATCTGGCGCTGGTATGCCTTCTCATTCGAGGCAATTCGGCGTTCGAGCAAGTCCCAGTTGATCTTGGACTGCGCGCCCTTTTTCTTGCCGCGCACGCCCGCATGACCCTGATCCTGGTAGCTCAACACCTCAAAGCGCACGAGCTTGTCGATATCACTGGCCGTCAGGGAGGCCTGATAGAACTGCACGCCGAACTGCTGCATCCGGATGGCGGCTACGCTGATCATATGAATCTGTCCAAAGAGGCAGATTCTATAATCCCGCCCGCGCCCGCTCAATGGCTTTTGACACCTTTTGAGGGCGATCGGGACCTATTTGGGCTCCCAACTCATCTGTAAGTAACTGACTTTGAAGGATTTAAAAATTATCGACCTGGGCCACAGAAAAGTATTACCCGGCCTTCTTCTTTTCTTCGCCTTGACCGTTTGGGCACTTTCGACCGTGGAATCGGCGGCCGCGGCCCAAATCGGGTCGGCGAAATCCGCTTCTGCGACATTGACGGTCAGTCATGCGTGTCAAGGAACGCGCGCATCAGCTCGGCGTTGCGATCGTTGGACTTGAACCAGATGTCCGCGAAGAAGCCCACGAACGGAATCGACCCCAGCACCAGGTCCACGACCACGTTGGACAGCATCTTCGAAACCAGCGCGGCTGGCGGGCCGTAGCGGAGCATGCGCGCGATCAACGCCAGTGACACGACAGTGCCGGCCAGGTCACCGACGACCGGCACCAGGCCGAGTGCGGCATCAAGTCCTACTTTGCCGATGATGGGGAGAGTGATCGCGCTGTCCATGAGCCGGGCCACGCGATCGATATGGGCGCCAAAGAAGCGCGTCGCCTCGTCCAGTGGCAGCCCGGTGGCTTCGGCGTAATTGGCGAGATGGGTAAACGCGCGCGACGCGGCCGCGCCCACCCGTCGATCGACCTCGCGCGCCATCCGCTCCGCGGCGCGACTGAACAGCCACCGCGTGACGATATAGCCGACGATGCTGACGGCGACGACACACGCAAATGCCGCCACCAGCCACCAGAAGAAGACCTCGAGC
>CAMBHC010000351.1 GCA_945866285.1 Candidatus Sulfopaludibacter sp. SbA3
CAGTTGAACTTTACGTGGATTGGGCTGGAGCAGGCCGAAGAGGCACTCCGCCGCATCACCGACTTCCTGGGGCGCGTCGGCGGGTTGGCGGGTGGCGGCACGCATCCCGAGGTGACCGCGCGGGTTGCCCAGGCGGTGGAGGCCTTCGACAAGGCGCTCAGCGACGACCTCAACACCTCGGCCGGGCTTGGCGAGCTGTTCGACCTGATCCGCGCGCTCAACATCGCGATGGATGCCAAGCAGGTGGGCGAGGCCGACGCACCGGTCATCAAGGCCGCGTTCGACCACTTCGACCAGGTGCTCGGCGTGCTGTCTCTTCGGCATGCCGAGGACGCGACGCCGCCCATTCCCCAGGCCGAAATCGACGCCGGCATCCTGGCCCGGCAGGACGCGCGCCGCAACCGTAACTTTGCCGAGGCCGACCGCATTCGCCAGGAACTGCTCGACAAGGGCGTCATTCTCGAAGACGGCCCGAAGGGCACCCGCTGGAAGCGTAAGTAGCCGCGTTCGTTCGGAGAGCGATGGCATTAGCCGTCGCTGGCGCGGGTCGTCGGAGAGCGATGGCTTTAGCCGTCGCTAGCACTGCGCCGGGCGTATGATCAGCGCATGGATGCGCCGCTGATCAAAACGCCGCTGCCCGGTCCTAAAGCCAAAGCCATCATCGAACGCGACGCCAAGGTCGTGTCCACGTCTTATACGCGGGGCTATCCCTTCGTGATGGCGCGTGGCACCGGCGCCGTCGTCGAAGACGTCGACGGCAACCTGTTCCTCGATTGCGCCGCCGGCATCGCCGTCAACTCCACCGGCCACTCCCACCCCCTCGTCGTGGCTGCCATCGTCGAGCAGGCGCAGAAGTTCCTGCACATGTCGGGGACCGACTTCTACTACGAGCCGCAGGTGGCGCTCGGCGAGGCGTTTAACGAGATCGCGCCGTTCAGCGGCCAGAAGCGATCGTTCTTTTCGAACTCAGGGACGGAAGCGATTGAAGCGGCGATCAAGCTGGCGCGATATTCAACCAAGCGCTACGGGATGATCGCGTTCCTCGGCAGCTTCCACGGCCGCACGCTGGGGTCGCTCGCGCTCACGTCGAGCAAGGCCATCCAGCGTAAAGGCTTCGGCCCCATGCAAGCGGGCACGTTCCATACGCCGTACGCGACGTGCTACCGATGCCCGGTGGGTCTCAAGCCGGAGACGTGCCACGCGGAGTGCCTGGACTTCCTTGAGCAGCAGGTCCTGGTCCACCTGATCTCACCGGATGAAGTTGCGGGCGTGGTGGTCGAGTCGATCCAGGGCGAGGGCGGCTATGTCGTGCCTGCGCCGCAGTTCCACGAGCGGCTGCGCGCGCTGACGAAGAAGCACGGCATCCTGCTGATCGCGGACGAAGTGCAGTCGGGCATGGGCCGCACCGGCAAGATGTTTGGCATCCAGCATTTCGGCGTCGAGCCCGACATGGTGGCCGTCGCCAAGGGCGTGGCCTCGGGGCTGCCACTGGGCGTGACGACGGCGCGGGCCGAGGTGATGGATTGGCCGCCGGGTTCGCACGCCAGCACGTTCGGGGGCAATCCCGTGTCGTGTGCCGCCGCCATGGCGACCATCGGTTTGCTGAAGGAATCCCTGGTGAAGAACGCCGCTGACGTCGGCGCGTTCATGATGGACCGCCTCAAAGAGGTGCAGCAGAAACATGCCATCGTCGGTGACGTGCGCGGTCGCGGCCTGATGATTGGCATCGAGCTGGTGAAGGACCGCGTCACCAAGGAACGCGCCACCGCCGAGCGCGACAAGGTCGTGGAGGCCTGCTTCGCGCGCGGCCTGCTGGTGCTGGGCGCGGGCAAGAACGCCATCCGCTTGTCGCCGCCGCTGGTGCTGACCAAGGCGCAGGCGACGACGGCCGTCGACATCATCGACCAGGCCCTCGGCACTCTCTAACGACGCACCTTGGCACCCTGGCACGGTGGCACCCTGGCACCTTCGGCATCAGGATTGCTGTGCCGTAGGCATGACGTACGCCAGACAACAACTTGGCCTCTATGGCGAGGACTTGGCCCGTGCCGAACTTGAACGTCTTGGGTATCAAATACTCGACCGGCGCTATCGTTCCCGCTTTGGCGAGATCGACATCATCGCCCAAGACGAGGCCACGGTAGTATTTGTGGAAGTGAAGACCAAGACCGATAGCCGCTTTGGCGATCCCGCCGAGATGGTGACCCCGCAGAAACAGCGCCGCCTGGTTTCGATGGCCGAGGAATATGTCAGCGGCCACGCGTTGCACGCGATGCCGTGCCGTTTCGACGTGGTGTCGGTGGACGCATCGGGCCAGCCGGCGCGCATCACGATCTACAAGGACGCCTTCCGGCCCGGATGGTAACCACCGAACTTCGGCGAGATCCGATCACCGGCCGTTCGGTTCTGATCGATCTGACGCCGCAAACCCATCCCAGTGACTTCGAGCGAGAGCCTGTTCGCGTGGAAGAGACTTCTAGCGGCGGGCTTTCGGACCCGCCTGGAGTCGCGCCGGTCGCGTGCGCCTTCTGCGAGGGCCAGGAAGCCGACGCCGGGCAAGAGCTGCTGGCATGGCGCGAGGGCAGTCATGCCAACACGCCGGGATGGTCGGTGCGGGTGGTCGCCAACCGGCGTCCTATGCTGCGCATCGAGGGCGGCGTGGACCATCGCATCGACGGGGTGTTCGAGACCCGCGACGGCCTCGGCGCACATGAAGTGATTATCGAGACGCCGGTTCACGAGCAGCGATTGCAAGACCTGCCAGCCGATCGCTTGTGGCGGGTGCTCTGGGCCTGGCGCACGCGGTTACAGGACTTGAAACAAGACGCAAGATTTGCGACTGCGGTGGTTTTCAAGAATCACGGCCGGGCCGCCGGTGCCCGCATGGACCACGCGCATTCGCAGATCGTGGCGTACCCGATCGTTCCCGCTGCCCTTGACGAGAAAGTGCGTGGGGCAGCGGCCCATTTCAGCCAGACCGGCCGTTGCATTTTCTGCGACGTGACCGCGCAGGAACTAGGTGATCGCCAGCGGACGGTGTCAGACACCTTTCCAATTATTGCTATCTCGCCGTTTGCTTCGCGCGTGCCGTTTGAGACCTGGCTCATGCCGCGCGACCATGCGGCGCGGTTCGAAGAGGCGTCGGACGCCACCCTTGAGGCGATGGCCACGGTCCTGAAGGACGTGATGGCCAGAATTGATTGGGCCCTGGAGCGGCCGCCCTACAACCTGGTGCTGCACACGGCACCTTTCAGTGGGGATGCCGACGTGGCGTTCCATTGGCATCTGGAGCTCATCCCGCGGGTAATTCGGTGGAGCGGGCTCGAGTGGGGGACCGGAATTCCCCATAACCCGGTGCCTCCTGAGGAGGCGGCCAGGGTGCTGCGGGTTGTCAATCTGCGTCGGTCAACGCCGTA
>CAMBHC010000352.1 GCA_945866285.1 Candidatus Sulfopaludibacter sp. SbA3
CCGATGATGGACCAGGCCGGCTTCAAGCGCACCGGCAAGGAAGTGGTGCTGCGCGCGCCGATCGACGAAGCCACCATCCGCTCACTGAAGGTCGGCGACGTGGTGATGATCAGCGGGCCGGCGTACACCGGGCGCGATGCCGTGCATCATCACCTGGCGAGCCATGCGCCGCCGGTGGACCTGAACGGCGGGGTGATCTACCACTGTGGTCCGGTCGTGGCCAAGCAGGCCGACGGTGGCTGGAAGGTCACGGCGGCGGGCCCGACCACCAGCATCCGCGAAGAGCCCTACCAGGCCGACATCATCGGCAAGTACGGCGTCCGCGTGGTCATGGGCAAGGGCGGCATGGGCGGCAAGACGCTGGCCGGCCTCAAGGAGCACGGCGCGGTCTACCTCAACGCTATTGGCGGCGCGGCGCAGTTCTACGCGCGCTGTATTGACCGGGTGGATGGGGTGTCGCTGCTGGAGTTTGGAACTCCTGAGGCGATGTGGCATCTACAACTTAGGGACTTTCCCGCCATCGTGACCATGGATGCTCATGGCAACAGCCTGCACAAGGACCTGGAGCAAGAGTCGGGCCAGCGGCTGGCGGAACTGGCCACCCCGGCCTTTCCCGCGGTTGCGGACCGGGTCTGATCTGGTAGAATTACGACTAAAGTAGTCCTATAAAGAGGCATACCGACATGCAGACTGAAGCCCAAACTTTCACCCCGTCCATGCCCCCGATGGCCGATCCCATGGTCACGGTCACCGAAGCGGCGGCCGGCAAGATCCGCGAGCTGCTGTCCGAAGAGGGCAAGCTCGAGAGCGGCCTGCGCGTGTTCGTCCAGGGCGGTGGCTGCTCGGGATTCCAGTATGGCCTGATGATCGAAGAGAGCGGCGGCGTTGGCGACCAGCTGTTCGAATCGAACGGCGTGCGCCTGTTCGTTGATCCGGTCAGCGTCAGCTACCTGAAGGGTGCCGAAGTGGACTTCGTCGACACCATCACGGGTGGCGGCTTCACCATCAAGAACCCCAACGCGACGTCGACCTGCGGCTGCGGTTCGTCTTTCACTGCTTAGGGAGCCCATGGCCAGCACGACGGCCATTCCGGACCTCGATCGGCTGCGGCCCGCCGGTACCAAGCGTTCGAGCAAGCGCGATCTGATCGTCAATGTGTTCCTCAAGCAGGAGGGACATCTGAGCGCCGACGATCTGGTCGTGCTGATCAAGCGTGAAGACGAGCGCATCAGCCGCGCCACGATCTATCGCACCCTGCAGTGGATGGAAGAGGCGGGCATTGCCCGCAAGGTAGACTTCGGCGAGGGCCGGTTCCGCTTCGAGCACTCGTACCGCCATCCACGCCACTTTCACCTGATCTGCAAGACCTGCAAGCGCTCGTACGAATTCCTCAGCTCCGACATCGAGTCGCTGCTCGAGGAAGTGGCGGCGGCGCGCGCCTTCACTGCCAACCAGAGCGTGGTGCAGATCTACGGGACCTGCGAATCGTGCCGCACCGGCCGGGCGCCAGAGGAGCCCTCGAACTCGGAACTGCTGTTCGCGCGCGATGCGCTGCGCATCGCGATTGCCACCGAGCGCAGCGGCATGGAGTTCTATGGCCGCGGCGTGAAACTCGTGAAGGATCCGCGGGCGCGCGAGGTCTTTCGCAAGTTGGCGACGGAAGAAGTGCACCACTTGAAGACCCTCGAGGCGCGCTACGACGAACTCTTGAAGCAGGATCCGCTGCTCGAATCGCGGCCGACGTTCCTGTTCTTCAAGGGCGCGGCCAACGGGCTGTTTGCCGCCGGCACCGATCAGCTGCGCCGTGACGGCGTTGACGATCTCGAGGCCTATCGCATCGGCATTCGCTGCGAGCGTGGCTCGCATCGCTTCTTCAAGCGCTACGGCGCGCGTTTCGAGGATTCCGAAGGCAAGCAGGTGTTCCTCGAGTTCGCTGAGGAAGAGCGCGAACACCTGGAATTGCTGATCCGCGAGTACCGGGCCCTCGTCAAGCGGCAGCGCACTCCCGGCCACAAAGCGCTGGTCGCCCCGAAGCGCCCCAAAGCTGTTCGCGCCAAGGCGCGTTCGCGCACCGCCAGCCGTTGATCGATCTTCATCTCCACACGACCGCCTCGGATGGCCGCCTCTCGCCGGCGCAACTGGTGGCGCGCGTGGCTGCGGCTGGCATCGCGACAATGAGCGTGACCGATCACGACACGATCGCGGCTCTTGCCGAAGTGGGTGTCGAGGCGGCCGCCCGAGGCATCCGTCTTGTGCCCGGCATCGAAGTGACCTCGGTCGCCGATGGCCGTGATGTCCACATGCTGGGCTATTTCTTCAACCAGGCCAGCCTGCCGCTGTTGACATTCCTGGAAGGCCAGCGAGCGCAGCGCGTCTCACGGGTACGTGAAATTGGCGAGCGGCTCGAGCGGCTGGGGATGCCGATCGATGTCGAGGCGCTCGTCAGCACGGCCGCCTTGCGTCCGGGCACGTCGGTCGGCCGCCCGCAGATCGCGCGCGCGCTGGTCAGCGCCGGCCACGTCAGCTCCGTGCAGGAAGCGTTCGACCGTTGGCTCGCGACGGGCCTGCCGGCGTTTGTGCCGCGCACTGGCCCGAGCCCCGCTGCCGTGGTTGACGTCATTCACGCTGCGGGAGGCGTGGCGTCGTTTGCGCATCCCGGGGTGACCAGGCGCGACGACCTGATTCGGCCGCTGGCCGACCATGGCCTCGACGCCATCGAGGTCTATCACTCCGATCACCTGGGCGAAGACGTGCAGCAGTATCGCGGCCTCGCGCAGCGGCTGGGCGTGCTGGTCAGTGGCGGTTCAGATTTCCATGGGGAGGACCCGCAGGCCCCGGTGGAGAAGTCGCGCGCCCGGCGGAGCACGCTCGGGGCGGTGATGTTGCCGCCCGACGATTTTGCCGCGCTCGAGCGCCGTGCCGGCGAACACCGGCACCCGGCGTGACCGCGCCGCTGCTCGAGGTCAGCGGCCTGGTCAAGGACTACCAGGCGCTGCGCCCGCTCCGCATCCATGCGTTCACCCTCGTTGCCGGCGACATCGTCGCAGTCAGCGGCCTCGACGCGATTGCCGCCCAGACCTTCGTGAACCTGGTGACCGGCGCGACGTTGCCTGATAGCGGCGACATCACGTTGTTCGGCCAGAGCACCAAGGTGATCACCGATGGCGCCGCGTGGCTCAAGTCGCTCGACGGCATCGGCATGGTCACCTCCCGCGGCATCGTCATCGAGATGTTCACGGTGCTGCAGAACATCGCCTTGTCGTACACCCTCGAGGTGGATCCGATCGCTCCTGAGGTGCTGCCCCAGGTCGTGGCGCTGGCGAGGGAAGTCGGCTTGGCCGACGAGACCTTCGAGATGCCGGCGGGACGCACCCGGCCTGATACC
>CAMBHC010000353.1 GCA_945866285.1 Candidatus Sulfopaludibacter sp. SbA3
GCGCTGCTGCTGATCGTGGAGTTCGCGCGGTTCTATGCCGCGCATCTCTTGCGCTAGCCGGGCTTCTTGACCTCGTCGATCAGGGCTTGGATCGCCTTCGCATAAGCGGCATCCGCTTCGGCGTGGGCCTTCATGTAATCGGCTTCCGACATCTTGTCTTCACGCCAATTGCCGTCGAAACGCATGCTCTTTGTGCCGAGGTCGTGGGAATCGGAAGGACCTTGCTTCACGGACGGCTTGACCTTGAGACCGTCGGGGCCCAGGTCCGTCACGAAGTGCCGCGTTTCAGTGACCGAGGCACTGTTCAGGTCCATGTAGACCTCGCGATACTCCTTCCGGATCAACTTCTCGTTAACGACGGCCGGCGCCGTCGTGCGGGCCCACACCACCATCAACTGTCCCGGAAAACTCAGGGCGCCGACGAACTCCTCGCGATTGTCGGGCATGCGCGCGGCGATGCTGTCGAGCTTCTTGCTCGAGAGTAACTGCGCGAGCTCTTTGGCGGGAGCGGCGGACTGGGGTTCCTGCGCCATAGCCACCGACGTCAGGGCGGTAGCCAGCAGAACGGGGACGAGAAACGCGGTGATGGGAAGTGGGGACACGAATTTCATGTCCTCATTAAACACACTTGTCGCGCCGAAGCCTAGGGAGAAGGTGACTCAGCCGATAAAAAGCGATTCTTCCTCGTCCGCCACCGGCCGGCTGGCCTGGCGGCGGCGCGTTGCTTCGCGCAATCCCCGGAACGAGTCGATCAACGCCGAGACCCCGGCAAAGATCGCCATCCCCTGCTTCGCGGGTCCTGTGACGAACGATTGTGCCGCAGTCAGGGCCTCGTCCACCCGTGCTGTGAGTTCGGCGAACACCTGATCGAATCGCTCCACCTGCTTGGCCGCGAGAGCGGCGGTGCGGGCGGCGTCATTCGTGAGCGCCGTGAGGTTGGCCAGGAGCGGTTTGATGTCCTGGTCGAGCTGGGTGGCGATCTGGTCGACGCGTTTCGCGAGGCGGATCCCGGCGACGATGGCGAAGACCTGGGTCGCCGCCATCAGGAGCACCCCAAACGCGATGATGCCCAGAAACAGCACGCCGGTGTCACTCACGCCTGGTCGCCTCGCTCGCGCGACTGCTGGAACGCTTCGCGGCCTCGGTCCACCGCGGTCACGATGGTCTCGCGCTGACGGTCGTAATACTCACGGCCCTGGTCCATGGCTTCGCGCGCCTTGTCCGTGCCTTCACGCGCCTTCTTGCCGAGGTACTCGCGGGTCTCTTCGCCTGAGGCCGGGGCAAACAGGAGCGCAACGGCCGCGCCGGTCAGGGCGCCGACGACGAACGCGATGATGACGCTGCTGCTGCCGTTGTTGTCCTTCGACATGACACTCCTCAGAAAATACTGACCTTCACGTTCAGGTACTTCTTCGGGTCCTTCTTGATTTCGGCGATGAGCGCCCTCATCTCGGACACCGTGCCGTTCATGTTCTCATATAACTGTTTATCATGCAGCAGTTGGCCGGCCGTGCCCTGGCCGTCGTTGAGCTGTTGCAAAACCGTATCGAGGCGGGCAGTCATCCCGTCGAGCCGCTTGTACAGCGCATCGTCGTTCAGCAACTTACCGGCGGTACCTTCCCCGCGATTGAGCTTGGCCGTCATCGTCTCGAGATTCGAGGTGGTCTGGTTCAGGCTCTTGGCAAACGCCGGGTCGTTCATCAACTGGCCCAGACTGCCCTCGCCCTTGCGCAGGCTGCTGGTGATCGCGTTGAGGTTGGCGAGCGAGGCCTCAAGCTCGTTGTACATCTTCGGGTCGTTGACCAGGCGGCCCACGCTGCCCTTGCCGTTGTTCACGGAACTCGCCACCCGCTCGGCGGCGCGGACCAGGCCGTCGAACTCCCGGTACACCGACTCGTCCGTGAACAGCTTGCCGATCGTGCCCTTACCCGCACGAATGTCGGAGACCAACTGCTTGGCCTCGTTCAGGCTGGCCGTGGCTTCAGTCGTCATCTGGGCAATGCTGCCCTCGGCAACCCCCGGGGTCACGTAGCCCCACTCGGGGACCGGCGTACCGCCGAGGCCGGCGGAGATATCGACGGCACCTTCACCGAGCAGTGAAATCGTGCCGAGCACGGCAGTGGACTTGTCGGTCACCAGCGGCCGGTAGCTGTCCTTGACGTCGAACCACACCTCGACGCCGGTGGCCGACAAGAGCACCTGGTCCACCGTCCCCACCTGGACACCGGCGACGCGCACGGGGGAACCGGCCATCAGGCCGGCGACGTTGCCAAAGCGCGCCTTCAGCGTGTAGTTCTGCCAGGGCATGCCGCCACCGCCGCCGACGGCGAAGATCAGCAGGCCGGCCAAGATCAGCGCGAAGACCGAGATAATGCCGAACTTGAGTTCGGCCCATGCGAGTGAATGTGTGCGCGGCATGGTGCTCTATTCCTCTTACGAAAGAAACGTTTTCATGTACGGGTCGTCCGACTCACGCAGTTCGTCGGCCGAGCCTTCGAAGTGAATGCCGCCGTCCTTCAGCATGACGAAGTCGGCTTCGTCGATCTTGGCCTGCGTGGCCGGCGAGATTTCCAGCTCGCCGGAGCCACTGCGCGAGGCCGAGTTGGTGGCCACGTAGAAGGCGTCCCGCAGTTGGGGGGTCACGATCACGGAGGTCACGGCCTCCAAGTCGCGCAGCTTGACGATCTCGGCATCGATGGTCAGCGACGTGATGGGATCCAGTCCCGTCGTCGGCTCGTCGTACAGCAGCAGCGTCGGCCGGGCCGCCATGGCGCGCGCGATCGCGACGCGCCGCCGCTGGCCGCCAGACAAGGCCGAGGGCTGCTTGTCGATGTGCTCGCTGAGGCCCACGAAGCCGAGCACTTCTTCGACCCGCTGGCGCACTTGCGGCAGCGGCAGGGTGGTCTCCTCGTACAGCTTGTAGCCGACGTTCTCGCCGACCGTGAACGAGTCGAACAGCGCGCCCTCCTGGAACACCATGCCCATGTGATGGCGCACGCCCATCAACTGGGTCTCGGTCAGCTCATCCACACGGTGGCCGAGCACCCAGATGGTGCCCGAGTCGGGTTTGAGCAGCCCCAGCATCAACTTGAGGATGGTGGATTTTCCCGCGCCGCTGGCGCCCAGGAAAATCTTGGTGTGGCCGGCGCGCACCGCAAAGGTCACGTCGCGCAGGATCACCTTCTCGTCGAAGGCAAGGTTCACCTTGTCGAACAGCACCACGGGGGCGTGCGGCTCAGCAAGCTCGACGGGCAGGCCGAATTCGGCGAGGCTCTTGTGTCGCATTAGAAGAGGATCGAAATCAACAACCGCGTCAGGAAGAAGTCAACGACCAGCACGACCACCGACGCCGCGACCACGGCATTGGTCGTCGCGCGGCCCA
>CAMBHC010000354.1 GCA_945866285.1 Candidatus Sulfopaludibacter sp. SbA3
GTCGTCCCGGGCGTCGTCGAGAGCATCAAGGTCATCACCGAGGTGGCCTCGACGCGCATCGCGGTGTTCGCGTTCGAGCAGGCGCGCCGCCGCGGCCGCAAGCGGGTGACGGCCATTCATAAAGCCAACATCATGAAGCTCAGCGACGGGCTGTTCCTCGAATGTGCCCGCAAGGTCTCGGCGCGCTACCCAGAGATCGCGTTCGATGACCGCATCGTCGATGCCGCATGCATGCACCTGGTGATGCACCCCGAGCGTCTCGATGTCTTGCTGCTGCCCAACCTGTATGGCGACATCGTGTCGGACCTGTGCGCCGGGCTCGTCGGCGGACTCGGCGTGGTGCCGGCCGCCAACCTGGGGCTGAACGGCGTCGGCGTGTTCGAAGCGGTGCACGGCAGCGCGCCCGACATTGCCGGCCAGGACATCGCCAACCCGACGGCGCTGTTGCTGTCGGCCGTGTTGATGCTGCAGCACCTGCAGCTGGACGCCAAGGCCGATGCCATCATGAACGCGCTGAAGAAAGTGCTCGCCAGTGGACACGTCACCCCCGATCTGGGCGGCAAGGCGACGACCTCGTCTTTTGCGGATGCGATCGCGCACGCGCTATCATCTAGATAGCTAATCCGTGGCAACCGTCACCATCGCCCAGGCCGTTCTCGCGCGTGAAGATGTCGCGCGATTCCTGGAAGGCACTCATGGCCTGTCCAGTGATGATGCGCGCACGCGCGTCATGGGCTACCTGGACGAGTTGCAGACCACGCAGCGCTACGAGTTCTATCGCGCGCTGGAGTATCCGCTGTACCCGATCCTCCGCAAGATCGATCGGGTCGTCGAGCGGCAGCACTTCGCGGTTGATGCGGCGGCCCAGGGTCGCGTGGCGTATGTCTCGAACCACCGCAGTCACATCGACTACCTGGTCGAGCCGCTGGCCCTGGACGATGCGGGCATTCGGCCGCCGATCATCGCGGCCGGCATCAACCTGTTTGGCGGGCCGCTGGGCTTCATCCACAAGCACGTCACCGGCGCGCTGCCGATTCGCCGCAACACCAAGGATCCGGCGTACCTGGTCACGCTCAAGGCCTACGTCAGCGAACTGCTGCACAAGCACGACCTGTTCTTCTATCCCGAGGGCGGCCGCAGCTACAGCGGCGAGCTCAAGGCCATGAAGACCGGCCTGTTCAGCGCGTGCATCGATGCCGGCGTGCCGGGCATGCAGCTGGTGCCCGTCGCGGTGTCGTACGACCTGGTGCTCGAAGATCACGTCGTCTCGAAGCAGAAGGTGAAGCGGCGGCAGAAGGCGTTCAGCCGCGAGGTGGCGGAGCTGGTTCGCTATGCCGTCGGCTATCGCAGCCGGTCGTTCGTGACGTTCGGCCGCCCGGTGTCGATCGGCGGCATCGACGGTGAATCACGCAAGGCCGTGATGGATGTCACCCGCCACGTCCGTGCGGAAATTGGCTTGCTCTACAAAGTGCTGCCCACCGCGGTCCTGGCCGCGGCGATGACCGGATCCGGCTCGCGCCCTGAACTCACTGATCGCATCAAGGCGATCCTCGACACGCTGCGCGCCGCCGGCGCCAACCTCGGCGTTGAGTCCGCCGAAGAGGTCCTGGCGCTCGCGTCAGAACCCATGGTGACCCGCAACATCATTGTGATCGATGGCGGCCGCTATCGGGTGCGCGAGCGGAACGTGCTCCGCTACTACGCCAAATCGATCGCCCACCTGCTGACGCCGCCAAGCGCCACACATTAAGGCTTCGTACCACCAATGCTCGACGTCACCTCGAAGGCCCTGTTCCACGGCCTTGCTCAAGTGTCAGCCCTGCAGCGGTTTGCATCGAAGTACGGCATGCGGCGCGGCGGCTTTGCCCGCCGCTTCATTGCCGGCGAGACGGTCGCAGAAGCCATCGATGCCGTCGCGGACCTGCCCGGCAAGGGCCTGGGGCTGACCCTCGACTACTTGGGCGAGAGCGTCGCCAGCGCTGTGGCCGCAGCGGCGGCGGCGACGGACTACGTCGGGATCATCGACCAGATCGTTGCGTCGGGCATCGAGCGGAACATCTCACTCAAGCTGACGCAGCTTGGTCTTGATGTCGACCGCGCGACGGCGGTCGATAACATGCGGCGCATTCTTGAGCCGGCCGACGCGGCCGGGTTCTTCGTGCGGATCGACATGGAGAACTCGCCCTACACCGACGCCACCATCAGCATCTTGGAGACGTTGCGGCAGCAGGGCCACACCTCGATCGGCACCGTGATCCAGACCTGCCTGAAGCGATCGGAAGGCGACATCCGCAAGCTGAACGCCCTCGGCGTGCGCGTGCGGCTGGTCAAGGGCGCGTACAAGGAACCGCGCACCGTCGCATATCAGCAGAAAAGTGAAGTCGACGCCGCGTTCGTGGACCTGATGCGGCTGCTGATGGACGAGGGCACCTACCCCGCCATCGCCACGCACGACCCGATCATGATCGAAACGGCCAAGGCCTACGCCAGGAGCAAGGGTTACGCGAACGATCGCTTCGAGTTTCAGATGCTATACGGCATTCGCCGCGACCTGCAGAGCGCGCTGGTCGCGCAAGGCTACCGGGTGCGCGTCTACGTGCCGTTCGGCAAGCAGTGGTACCCGTATTTCATGCGCCGCCTCGGCGAGCGACCCGCCAACGTCGGGTTCGTCCTGAAGGGCCTGCTCAGCGACCGCTCCTGATCACGGACGGGCCACGTTCGGAGGGCGATGGCTTCAGCCGTCGCCTTTAGACTACCGGCACCAGTCGCGCGCGAGGCGCACGAGCGCATCGCGACACGTCAACACCGACTGCACGTCCACCCACTCTTCGATGCTGTGCAGTCCGGCGCCCGTCGGGCCGTAGAGGATCGACGGGATGCCGGCCTCGCTTAACACCGCCGCATCGGTCCAGAAGCTCATGCCGATCAGGGGTGCCAGGGTGCCAGAGTGCCAGGGTGCCAGCGTGCGGACGGCCTGCAGCATCGCCACGGGCAACGCGTGGTCCGGTGCAATTTCATGCGGCGGACGGCCGAAGGTCACTTTGGCGGTGCCGCGGAACTCCGGGTCCTCGCGGCGAAGGCGATCGAGAATCGCGCTCACTTCGTGGCCCGCAACGCCCGGTGGTTCGCCAGGAACCGTGCGGCGCTCCATCTGCAGGTGGCAGCGGTCGGGGTAACTGCTCAACTCGTGCCCGCCGGCGATCACCGAGGCGTGGAGTGAGGCCGTGCCGAGCAGCGCATGCGGCGCGCGGGATTGCAGCTCGCGATCGAGCGCATCAAGTGCGCCCAGCACGCGGCCCATCAGGCGAATGGCATCACGCCCTTCGCTGGGCCGGCTGCCGTGAGCGGCACGGCCTTCGGTTTCGATCTCCACCCA
>CAMBHC010000355.1 GCA_945866285.1 Candidatus Sulfopaludibacter sp. SbA3
ATCTCGCGACCGGCTTGCCCAGGAAGGGCGACATCTTCCCGGATGGCTCGCGCTTTCTGGATGACGCCAGCCCCTGGTCGGTGTCTTTTGTGATCGTCATTCCAGTCGCGCCACGGTAGCGGCCGAGGTAAAGAGTACTCCTTACCTCTTTGTCTCCTGTTAAACTCTTTAGCTCCTGTAAGACTTTTTATCTCGAAGCGAGTAGCTATGTCTGAAATCTGGGTGTTGGGGATTGGCGCGGCGATCGCCGGCTTGGTCCAGGGTATTTCGGGGTTTGCCTTTGCCATGGCGGCCATGTCGATTTGGGTGTGGGGCGTCGACCCCGCGCTGGCCGCGGTGATGGCCGTCTTCGGCGGCTGGACCGGTCAGCTCATTTCCGCCATTCGCGTCCGCCGCGGCTGGCACCTGGAGCTGCTGTGGCCGTTCCTGCTGGGCAGCGCCGTGGGGATTCCAATCGGCACGCGCCTGCTGCCGCTGCTCGATCCCATTCGCTTCAAGCTGGTGCTGGGCTCGATGCTGGTGATCTGCTGTTCGGCCATGCTCGCCACTTCTCGATTGCCAAAAATCGAGAAGGGCGGCCGCTTGGCCGATGCCGGCGTCGGCCTGCTGGGCGGCGTCATGGCGCCGCTCAGCGGCTTCAGCGGCCTGGCGCCGGCGCTGTGGTGCACGCTGCGCGGCTACAACAAGGATGCGCACCGCGCCGTGCTGCAGAACTTCAACCTGGCCGTGCTGTCGGCCACCCTCGCATCACTCGTCTATTCCGGCCGGCTGCACTCCGGCTTGTTGCCCCAGATGGGCGTCGTCGCCGGCTCGCTGATCATCCCGTCGATCTATGGGTCGAAGATCTACATCGGCATGAGCGCGAAGGCGTTCCGCGACGGCGTGCTGTGGCTGCTGGTGTTCGCCGGGCTCGTCATGCTGGCGGCATCGCTGAAAGCGATGCTCGCCTAGCCACACCTCACGGGACGGGCACGGTAGCAGTCCGCGCTACTTGCCCATCGCCTTGTTGATCGCATCCACCGTCAGCTTCGTCCGCAACTCGACCACCTTCTTCGCCATCTCCAACGTCTTGCTCATCGGCAACAGGCTGACGCCGTTGATGGTGGTGCGGTTGGCCTTGGTGCGCTCGTCGATGCGAATGGTCCGGGGATCGTAGAGCGCCATCAGCGCGTCGATGCCGTACTCTTCGTGAATCTGGTCCGAGCCCTGGCTGGCGCCAATCTCGATCTTCTCGGGAATGCCGCTCGCCTGCAGCATCTTCTGGACCGACGCGTAGTCGTAGTACTCGGGGATGAAATAGAACCGCGTGCCAGTGGCCTTGTACTTCTCGTCGAGCGTGGCCGCCACTTCCTTCATCGGCCCCTGGTTGCCGCCGCTGTCGCCCAGCAGGATGACGTTCGTGAAGCCCATGCCGCGCAGGCTGGTCGCCATGTCGGTGAGCACGGCGCGATAGGTCGCCTGAGACAGGAACACGCTGCCGGGGGCGACACGGTCGCCATCTGGCCGGCCGGGCTCGAGCGTCACGATCGGCGCGACCAGCACGTTACCGAGCTTGCGCGCAATGGCCTCACCCATCACCTTGAGGATGAAGTTGTGCTTGCCGGTCGCAAGGTGCGGGCCGTTGGATTCAACACCGCCGGTAAGAATGAGACCGGTGGTCTTCCCCGCCTTGATGGCGTCGCGCACCTCCATCCACGTGAGCTCTTCGGTCCACACGCTGTCAAACGCGGCAATCGGCCGCGGCGCGGCCATTTCCGCCTCGCGCCGCTTGGCGGCTTCGGCCTGCTGCTCGGGCGTCATCTGGGGACGCTGCGGACGCGCGTCAGGGGCCTGAGCCGAAAGAGAAACCGACAACATTGCGATGGCAAAGACGACTCGAATCGATAGCTTCATAGGTTCACCCGGACGTATTCTAGCGCCAGGCGCGCGTTCCTTGCGCTCTCTGCCCTGTCCGTCACGCTCGCCCTGACGGGTTGGACCACCGTGGCCGCCCAGGACCTGTCATTCCGCGAGATGCGGTGGCGAGACATTGGCCCCACGCGCGCCGTCGGGGCTGGCGCAAGACCTGCGCGCGCGCTCGCGCAAGCCAAGCCAGTGATGGCGCAGTGGACCGCGGTGCATGCCAAGGTGAAAGCGCCTCTGCGAGAGCTATAATCCCGGTTCATGAAGCGCGCCATCTCGATTGCAGCTCTGATTGTCGGCCTCCTGCCCATGCTCGCCCACGCGCAGGGGGCGAATGCCAAGGCGGACCCGAAGTCGCCCACCGCCGACAGGCTGCCGATCTACGAGATCGATCCCACCTGGCCGCCGACGCTGCCCAACGACTGGATTCTCGGCGACATCCGCGGCTTGTTCGTGGACGACAAGGATCACCTCTGGGTGATCCACATGCCGTCGAGCCTCACGGACCAGGAGATTGGCGCCGCCTCAAAACCGCCGATCGCTGATTGCTGCCTCCCCGCGCCCCCGGTCCTCGAACTGGATGCCGAAGGCAAGGTGCTGCGCTCGTGGGGCGGGCCCAGCCCCGACTACACCTGGTACAACCAGGAGCACGGCATCTACATCGACCACAAGGGCTTCGTCTGGACCGGCACCAGCAACGGCATGCACGTGATGAAGTTCACGCAAGACGGCAAGCACGTCCTGACCATCGGCGAGCCTGGCATCAACAAGGGCAGCAACGATCCCGATCACCTCGGCGGGCCGGCCAACTTCTACGTCGAGCCGAAGACCAACGAGTTGTTCATCGCCGACGGATACATCAACAAGCGCGTGGTGGTGTACGACGCCGACACCGGCAAGTACAAGCGGCACTGGGGCGCTTACGGCAAGCGGCCGGACGACACGCAGAAGTATGCGTATCCGGTGAAGCTGGATAGTCCACCGCAGCAGTACTCGACGCTGCACGGACTCGTGGGATCGAAGGACGGACTGATCTACGTCTCGGACCGCCGCGGCAATCGCATCCAGGTGTTCCGCCAGAACGGCGAGTACCTGACGGAGCGCTTCGTGCGTCCGGAAACCGGCGGCTCGGGCAGCGGCTTCAGCCTGCAGTTCTCGCGCGATGCCGAGCAGAGCCTGCTCTACTTGATCGACGGCACCAACCAGCGCGTGTGGATCCTGCGCCGCAAGGACCTGGCGATTCTCGATCGCTTCGGCAAGCCCGGCCGGCAGGCCGGGGAGTTCATCCGCGCGCACATGGTGGCCATTGATTCCAAGAGCCGCCTCTACACCGGTGAGGCCGGCAACGGCCGGCGCATGCAGCGCTGGATTCTCAAGGGGACGCGGCCGGCCTCGAGTGTGAAGCCGCCGGTGGCGGCCACGCCGCCGAAGTAGCGGAGGCTTGAATGGCCCTTACAAAAAGGC
>CAMBHC010000356.1 GCA_945866285.1 Candidatus Sulfopaludibacter sp. SbA3
AGCACTCTCACGATGAGGGCACCGGTGTTGTCACTGACCTGATCATCGTTGATGCCCAGCCACAGCGGGCCATCGCCTGGCATGGGCAGCGGCAGGCTCTGGTTGCCGATGGCAAACGGCGCACCGTTGCCAATGCGGCCAATCAGCGCACCGGCGAGGACCGACGGCATCGGCGTATTCGCTGCCATGCGGCCCTTGAGGGAACCAGAAGCCGACGCCTTGTCATCGGCCTCACCCGACAACTGGATCTCGCCGTCCGGCGTGAACAGCACGCGGTCGCCACGACGGATGTTCATGTTGGTCGCCGTCCACTGCTGGTTGGCGGCCACGCGGACGCTGCCCTCGGGCGCGGGCGCGGGCGCGGGCGCGGGCGCGGACGGCGTGGCCGGCGCAGGAGTCGGTGTTGCGGTCGTGGTCGGGCGCGGGTAGTTGCCCAGGTAGATGCGCGCGACCTCCGCGAACTTCAGCCGCTGCTCACCGCCGCCGGCCCTGAAGCTGACGCTGCGCGGCTCGTTCGGCTGGGCCGACCCCTCGCCTCCCTCGATGTTCACCAACCGGCCCGTCATCACGTCGCCACGGCGCGTCACGAGGATGTGTTCCGCCCCCTGCGCGGCTTGCACCTCGTTGGCGGGCAGGTTCTTGCCATCGCCACCCCCGTCGATGACCAGGATGTCACCCATGCCTATCCGGCGCTGATCATTGGGCGAGACCCGCACATACACCGTGTCGGTCTGCCGCACCCAATCTTCGAAGCGACCCGACACCCGCTCGCCGTTGCGCCGCACCACCGTCACCTGTTCCTGTGCGAACGGCGCGGCCTGCGTTGCCAACACCACCAGGGCCAAGATTACCAATCGCATTCTTGTCATTGCCAATTCCTCTTGTCCAAGTTTCCTACCGCGCGACCCAGGGCGCGCGGATCAGCTGTTTCGGGTCCGCGCCCGGTTTGGGCACAAATTTCTGCGTGCGGCCATATTGGTTGTCGCCACCATAGAGGTTACCTTCGGAATCCACCGAGAAGGTGTGCACTTCGAGATAGCCGTCCGGCAGGTCGGACGGTACCAGCCAGGTGTAGAGGTGGTTCCCGTTAAAGTCGAGCTTCACGAAGCGCAGCGGCTTCAGGTCGGTGACCCACAGGCTGTCGTCATTGACGATGATGTCGAGCGGCAGCGAGAAGCCGGGGAACGCCGTCACGAACTCGACCTTGGCGGGATCGGCGGTGGTCGTGAACACGTTGATGCGGTTGCCCGAGCGATCGAGCGCGAAAATGCGGCCGCCGGGCCCGACCGCGATGGCGTGGACACCGTTGAACTGCCCCGGGCCCTTGCCGTTACCGCCAAACTCACCCAGGTACTTCAGGTCGCGATCCAGGATCATGACGCGGTGGTTGTCGAGGCCGTCGGCGATCAGCACGCGCCCATCGGGCAGGAACGCGACATCCTGCGGCTTGCCGAAGTGATTGGCGTCACTGCCAACCACGTTCTTCTCGCCCAGCGTCTTCAACAGCTGCTTGCCGTCGTTGGAGAAGATGTGGATGGTGCTGAACGTCTCGTTGATCACCCACACGCGATGTTCCTTGTCGTAGGGGCTGATGCGAATGCGATGCGGACCCGGTCCGCTCGACCCCTCGCAAAGGTGATCCCACTGTGTCCAGCGCTCCTTGACCTGGCCGGTGCGGTCGAGGGTGTAGAGGCAGTTGCGCCACTCCCGCCGATCCGCGAGCGTCAGCACGTTCATCTTGAGCGAACCGGCGAAGCCGCCGTACTCGGCCGGCAGCGGGTCGGGCAGCTTGAACTCGCCGCGTTGCAGGATGAAGATGCGGTCCGGCGATTCCGCGAACACGCCGGAGTTGCCGCCAAAGGCGTAGCCGGGTCCGGCGAAGGGCTTCTGCCATCCGCGCAACACGTTGTAGGGACTCGGGCCGACCGGCCCCTCCGGCGGGACCGACTGTGCGCGCATGGCCGGGGCGACGGCCAGGACCGTCAACAACGACGCGGTGATGGCAAGAGGCTTCAGGGTCATGGTTGCCCATGAGTAGACGTTGAAGCCCTCGTCTTCGTCAACCGTTCCGGCCGAGCGCCTCGTCCAGCTCCGGGAACAAGATCTGCGGGAGCGACCGCGTCGACCTGATGGCATCGGCGAAGCCGGTGGCGCGCTCGAACCGCTCGACGGTGGCCAGCGCCTCCTCGAGCGAGTCCTTGCGCGTCGCCTCGAACTCCACGCAGCAGACTGACTGCGACGCCGTCGAGGCCTGGTAGTACACGACCTCGCAGTCGGGGAAGTACCACACCTCCAGTGCCTTGTTCAGCGTGCCGCGCCAGATCACGCCCAGCTGATCCATGAAGGCGTCCACCTGAGGCGCCTGCGAACCCGCATGGTGCCCGAGGTCGAGGTTGATCTCGCCGCGCACTTCGGTATCGGTGCCGAGCGTCTTGATCGTCAGGTGATGGAGCTCGGCATCATAGCGATGCCGAAACAGGTAGCGGCGCGCGCTGCCACCATCCGTCAGGAAGTAGCGGTCCTGCACGCTCACCGTGCTGGTCCGGATGGGGCCGAGCGCCGCCACGGCCTGCCGGAAGCGAGGCAAATCGAAGTGTTCATCGACCACGTACTTGTGCTCGATCTCCTTGAAGCGCAGGCTCACATCCACCTCTTGAATGGTCCGAACAATCGGCGCCTGGCCTTGAGGCGGGCCGGCCAGCCGGCCACCACTTGCGGCGTCACCAGCACGTTATCTGGATGCCGCCGCAACTCCGCAAAAATCTCGGCGGCTGGCTGGGTGGCTCGCACATCGCCGCTGGCCAGCATGGCCTCGGCCAAACGGTCGTGGGCCGCGTGCTCGAAGTTGTAACTCCCGAAGGCGACCCACGTCTCGTCAACCAACATGATCTTCGAATGTTCGCCATGACGATTCTCGTAGATGCTCACGCCGGCCGCCAGCAGGCGATCGTAGTGGGCAGCGGCCGCGAGCCAGGCCAGGTCGGTCGCCGGCAGCGCCTCGCGATGCGAGTGGTACACCTCGACCTGCACGCCACGCCGCGCCGCGGCGACGATCGCGGCGACCAGCGACTCGACCGGCTTGAAGTAGAAGCTGGTAATCCAGATCGACTGCTGGGCGGTTGCGATCCGCTCGACCAGCCTGTCGGTCACCACGTTGGGACCGCGCCAGCCCAGTGGACCAGCCATCCCCTGCTCAGTGTTCGGGTTGCACACCCAGTAATCGAGCACCAGGTCAGCAGCACCGATCTCCGCAGTCCGTAGAGGCGGGTCTTCAGATCCGCCGGTTTCGTTCAGCTGTCGAAGATGCGCCTCGTTCACGGTGCCGCCGATTGCTCGATAGCTTGCGAGCAACACCGGCACAACA
>CAMBHC010000357.1 GCA_945866285.1 Candidatus Sulfopaludibacter sp. SbA3
GGCGGCAAAGAACCACAGCTTGTCTTTCTTGATCGGACCGCCACCTGCCAACGAATAATCGACGATGCGGTCGATGGCGTTGCCGGACGTCAGGCCCCTGGCCTTGTGCCGATCGGTCAGGTTGCTCGACTGCCAGGAACCGGGCCGCATCACCGCCTTGAAGTCGCCGCTGAAGCGATTACCGCCTTCGCGCGGGATCATGTTTAAGCGGACACCACCCGACGAGGTTTCGGCGCCGATGCCGGCGGTCTGGTAGCTGACTTCCGCGTTCATCGAGTCGTTGTAGTAGCTCTGGATCGCGCCGTCGCTCTGCAGGCCGTTGGTCATCTGGCCATCCACCAGCACGGTGGTGTTCGAAGTGCTCATGCCGTGCGTCGACATGTAGGTCTGCTGCATGGCCCTGGCGCCGCCCGTGTCGGGCAGGCTGAGGCTCACGCCGACCACCAACTGGGCCATGCCCTGGATGGTGCGGCCGGTTGGGATGGCGTCAATGGCTTCGCGATTGAGCACCGACACCTTGGCCGACGTGGTCACGTCGACGACCGGTGATGAGCCGGTGACGGTGATCGTCTCCTCGAGGGAGCCGACCGAGAGTTCGGCATTGATGGTGGCCGTGAACTCGGCTTGCAGTTGCAATCCGTCGCGCTTGAAGGTCTTGAATCCCGGCAGCGTGAAGGACACGCTGTAGGTGCCCGGCCGCAGGTCCGCGATGCGGTAGTTGCCGTCGCCGTCGCTGACCGCCGACTTGACCTTCTCAATCAAGACGTCGCTCGACGCCTCAACGGTCACGCCCGGCATTGCCGCGCCGGTGGTGTCCTTGACCACGCCCGTAATACCGCTCTGGGCGTAGGCGGCTGCTGACAGGAGCATCGCCCCCGCGAACGCCATCAACGTTCTTGCCAATATTCTTCGCGCCATTCTGTTCCCCTCCAAGTGCAATATTTGAAACCCGGCCGCGTCCGGGTCGGCTTCTTTGCCAACCCGTCTGGCACACGCCGGACAACACCATGAACCATCGTCGAGAAAAGTAGTACGAACCGTGGCCGAACCGGCCCGATGCAATCGCGGTATGAACATCTATATGCAGTACGAAGGTGAGGCTATTCGCTGACAGGCGAAAGTGTCAATACAAACCATGACACGCCTCTACAAGTTATTGCATCAAGAGACACTCCGTTTCCGTCATGAGTCAGTCAATCGAAACTGATGGCAGCAGGTTGCCGGTGGGTTGGCTAAGATAGGGCAATGCGATTGTTCGGATTTGCCCTCCTCTTCGCCGCCTCAGTCACCGCCAGTGCCTGTGGTGGCGACTCGTCCACCCCCACGGCGCCCAGCGCCAACGTGCCGTTTTCCACGGTTGACGTTCGGGTCGGCACCGGCACCCAGGCCACGACCGGAAGCCGTGTCACGGTCAACTACGCCGGCTACCTCTACAGCGCGACTGCGGCCGAGAATAAGGGCACCCGCTTCGATGCCGGGACCTTGCCGTTTACCGTGGGAACTGGGGTGATTACGGGGTTCAGCCAAGGCGTGGTCGGCATGCGCGTCGGCGGCTTGCGGCGCGTGATCATTCCACCGAGCCTTGGTTACGGCTCGCAGGCGAATGGCAGCATTCCGGCAAATTCGACCCTGGTCTTCGACATCGAACTAACCACCGTCCAGTAAGGCACACGTCAAGATTGCCCGGCCAGCGCGGAACGCGGCCGCTGGCTTAGTAAGATGGCTGGATGAGACTTGTCCTAGCCGCGGCGCTCGTCGCCATGACGGTCAGCGCCTGCGGCGGCGGTACGAAGACGCCGACTGCGCCCACCGATACCGTCCCGTTCTCGACGACGAACCTCCGCGTCGGGATGGGTGACGAGGCGGCGACCGGCCGCACCATTGCCGTGGAGTACACGGGTTGGCTCTACAGCGCGAGCGCGGCCGACAACAAAGGTATGCAGTTCGATAGCTCGCTCAATCCCGGCCGCGACCCGCTGGTTCTGATCGCGGGAGGTTCCGACACTATCCCGGGCTTCAGTCAGGGCGTGCTGGGCATGCGGGTCGGCGGCTTGCGTCGCGTCGTGATTCCGCCCAGCCTGGGATACGGCGCGCAGGCGAACGGCCAGATTCCTGGCAATTCGACACTGGTCTTTGAAATCGAACTGCTGGCGGTTCGGTAAAGGCGGGTCTAAAGACCCGCCCTTACCTGGGAAACAGGCCCAACGCGACCAGCAGTTCCAACCGCGCCTGGCGCAGCGCATCCTCCACCTGAACCACGACCGTGTCGAGATCCCGCGCGGACCTCTGCGCATCGATCACCTCGATATTAGTGGACGCCCCGGCGTCGAACGCGACGATGGTGATCTTCAACACCTCGCCGGCATTGCGGGCGGCCTCCCTGGCGCGGGCCAGTGCGCGTTCCTGTGCCTCGATCGCCGCGCGAGCGAGCCGCTCTTCTGAGCGCGCCTGGATCTGCACCCGCTGCAGCGCGATCGTCGAACTCTGCAGGTCGGCCTCGCGCCGGAGCCTGAGCGACTGGCGGGCGCCGAAATCCCAAATCGGCTGCGACACCTGAAACGACAGGCTCCAGGTCTTCGACGCCTGAAACATGCCCGCCGGTGTCAGGGCCTGCGGCACGAAGCTCACGTTCGCCGTCGGCCACCAGTCTTTCGAGCTGTCACCCACGATTCGGTGGGACGCCTCACGCTCGGCCGTGAAGAGCTGCACGTCGGTACGCGCCGCCATCCACTGGGACTCGGGCGCCGATGCCGGCACCTCGAACGCCGGCTCCCCGCTCACATCCACCGGACCGTTTGCCGCCAGCAGCACGCCGAGCGCTTCCTGCGCGCGCAGCACGCGGAGGCGAAACACCTCAAGCAAAGCCTCGTCACTCGCCAGGATCTGTGCCGAGCGCAGTTCGTTCAAGCGGCTGCCGACGCCACCCTCGCGGCGCTTGGTGTTGTAGCCCAACTGGGCGCGACCCGTCTCAATCGCCGTCAGGCTCACGTCAACCTGGCGCTTCTGCGCCAGCACCGCGAGATACGCCGATGCCGCGGCGACGGCGATCTGCCGTCGCGTGTCGGTGGTGGCCAGGCGCGCGATCGCGACCTGATCCATCGCCTGCGCGCGGACCGCCCACTGCGCGGCGGCAAGAATCGGTGCCGAGGCCTGCAGGCCAAGTACCGATTGGTTCTGCGGCTGCACCGTCTGGCCACTGAACTCGCGACCGGTGTCGAGCGTGGTGTTGGCGACGCTGGCGCCAATGCGCGGCATCACCGCCGCGCGAGTGCCCTGAAGAATGGCCTCGGACCGCAGGATGTTCGACGCGGCCATCGCGACGGTCGGGTTCTTCTCGAGCGCAC
>CAMBHC010000358.1 GCA_945866285.1 Candidatus Sulfopaludibacter sp. SbA3
TCGCGCGCGGCGCTGTTCCAGACTGCTGCCGGCGTGCTGTTCGCGCTGGCGGGTGTCATGGTCGTGGTCATCCTGATCGGCCTGCTGCGCAGCAAGACGAAGTCGAGTTCGGCGATTCGCGCGCATCTCGAGCCACGAGCCATTCTGCGTCACGTCGCCGGCAAGCTGGACGACGTGCAGAAGGCCGGCCGTGGCGGCTGGACCCCTGAACTCATCGGTCAGGCCCTCTCGGCGGCGCGCATCTCAGGCAGCTACGCTTCTGGACGCAGCGTCGGTCAGCGTCCCGTCGGGGCCACCAAGGATCCGTTGGTCGATGGCGCCATGCTGATCGGTCGTGGCATCGGCCGCGTATCGATGTACGTGTCGGGCTCGGTCAGCGCCGAATCAGCCACCGACCCGACGCTCGCTGAGGCGCTGAAGGCGATGACGATTGCACGCTACGGCCGCGACGGGCAGAAGGTGGACATGGACGATGCGGTCAGCACGGCGATTCGCATCACCAAGCAGCAGCAGTCGGCGCACTCATACCTGTCGGAGTTGATTGGACGGTTCACCGGTTCTCTCACCGACATGCGAAAGAAAGTGTGGGCATAGCACCAGTGCCAGCGTGCCACGGTGCCAGCGTGCCAAGGGGCTAAATGCAGGTTTTTAGAGACATCAGCGCGCTCGTCCAGGCGACTTGGGCCGAGTGGGGAGAGCTGCGTCTCGAACGGTTGATCTTCTCTGAGAGCACCGCCGCGCGGCAGGTGGTGCTGGCCCTGATCGGCCTCGCCACCGTCTTCATCGTCATTCGCTCGTTCGGCAGCCGCAACCCCGGTCATCGCCGCATGGCGCTGCCGGCGATTGTGACGACCCCGGGGTGGTCGCGGGCCTCGCTGTCGCGCCATGGGGCGCTGATTCTCGCGCTCGCCGGCCTGCCGTTCTTCATCCTGGCACTGGCGGACCCGCGCACGTCGCTGACGCGATCGGAAACCCGCTATCCCGGCCGCCGCATCAGCCTGCTGATCGACGCTTCATCGAGCATGCTGTCGGCCCTGCCGTCGACGACGCTGGCGAAGGGCGCGCCGAACAACGCCGCTTTCTTCACCACGGTCGGCGCCGCGCGTTACTTCATCGAACGGCGCATGGCAGGCAAGTACAAAGACCTGATGGCACTGGTCGAGTTTGGTGACGATGCGTACGTGATTACGCCGTTTACCACCGACTACGAGAACATCCTGCTGAGCACGGCGCTGATCGGCGACTGGAACGAGTTCATGGCCTTCCCCGACCAAGGCACCGTCGTGGCCCGCGCCGTCGAGCAGGCCGTTGGACTGTTCAACGCCTTCAAGTACCTCGACGCCTCGGGCAACCTGATGGTGGTCTTCACCGACGGCGCCGACGCCGACGTGCTGGAAAACGGCAAGACGGTGGACGACGTGCTTGCCGAAGCGACCAAGGCGAAGATTCCGGTGTACCTGATCAAGATCGGCGGCAACATCCAGAACAAGCGGAGCGTCGCCGACGAACTGTGGATTAGCGCGGTCAAGAAGACGGGCGGCCAGTTCTTCTCTGGTGGCGACGAAGCCACCATCATCCAGGCCATCCAGGCGGTCGATCGCGCTTCGGCCGGCACCATCGAGATGAAGCAGTACAGCACCGAACGTCCGCGGTATGCGCCTTTCGCGCTGGCCGCGGTGGCGTTGTGGTGCGCCGCCTTGATTTTGCGGTTCACGATTCCGGCGTTTCAGACGTTCCCATAGAACGTGGGGACCAACCTTTAGGTTTGTCCAAGGTTAAGAGGAGAACAGCATGCGATCGTCTTCATGGTTCGGGCAAATCCTGGTCGTCATCGTCCTTGTGGCCGGGGGCGCCATCCTGTGGCGCACGTCGGAGGCCGAGCAGCGCCTGGCGGCGGCTGAACGCGACCTGGTGACGCTGCGCTACGCCGATGCCGCGGCCAAGGCGCAGGCACCCGGCCGCATTGCCGCCGTGTTGCCCGGGAACGGGCACCTGACGAGCGACGCCAAGGCGCTCGATGCCACGGCGGCGTACTGGCAGGGCGATTACCCGGCCGTGGCGCTGGATGTTGACGCCAAGCTGCTCGCGGCCAACGCGGCCTACCGCACGGCGCGCAAGGACGGCGGCACGTGGCAGGCCGTGGTCGGCAAGCTCGATACGGTGGTGAAGAGCTACGCGGAGATCCTGCGCGACCAGCCCAACAACGCCGAGGCTTCCTTCAACTACGAATACACCGTCCGTCTGCGCGCGGTGCTCGCCGCCCGCAAGCAGCCGGTCGCGCCGTTCGACGCCGGCGCCGCACTCACCCTGCACGGCTTCGAAGGCGCGCCGCCCGAAGAGTCGGACATGAAGAAATTCAAGATGATTGTCCCGATGCGGCCCGACGAGCGGCTCGAAGCTGAGAAGGCCGGCAAGGGAACCACCAAGGTCCGTAAGGGGTAGTTTCAGGCCTGGGGGCTTGAGGCTTGGGTAAGAAATGAAGTTCGGAGCGCCTGGTTTTCTCCCGCTGTTGGCCGTACCGGCCCTGCTGCTCGTACTGTGGGCGTGGCAGGTTTGGCGGCGGCGCACCGACGTACATGCCTTCATGAGCCATCGGCAGGTGCCGGTGGAAGAGCGGGTGCCGTTCTTCGGCGAGCTGCTGTTCTGGCTGTGCCTGCTGCTCGCGGCGATCGCCGGCACGCTGGCCATTGCCAGGCCGCAGGCGGTGACGTCGCTCGTGCGCACCGCCGGCGTCGACCTGGTCATCCTGCAGGACGGCTCGGCGTCGATGCACGTGCAGGACGTCAAGGGCAACCGCTGGCAACGGTCCATGCGCTTCCTGCGCACGCTTGGTGAATCGCTGCGCTGGGACAACGATCGCGTCGCCATGGCGCTGTTCGCGCACATGGCCACGCCGCAGATTCGCCTGACCAAGGATCCCAATACCTACTTCTTCTTTCTTGACCACCTCGAAGACCAGTCGCCGTTCCGCCTCGAAGACGACGGCACGTGGGATACCAACATCGAGCGCGGTATCTATTGGGGGCTGCGGCTGATTGAGAAGGACGAGGAGATTCGCCGCGCCGCCGGCCTGGACGATAAGCTCGGCGTCAACAGCAACCCGAAGGCGTTCTTGCTGATCTCCGACGGCCAGTCGTGGAGCGGCGAGGTGGCCAAGTCGCTGGCCCTGGCCCAGGAACGCGGCGTCCCGCTGAACGTCGTCGGCATCGGCACCACGGCCGGCGGGCTGATCCCCGATCCGAAGCGGCAGCCGAATCAGCCGCTGGTGCGGTCCACGCTCAATCGCGCGGAGCTGACCCGTATTGCCACGGCGGGCGGCGGCCGCTACTTCGAGATCGATCGC
>CAMBHC010000359.1 GCA_945866285.1 Candidatus Sulfopaludibacter sp. SbA3
TCCCCACTGGTAATAACCAATCAGCTTGTTCTTCTGGTTGACCTGGTAGGTCACCTTGCCGACGGCGTTCCACAGCAGCGTGTCGAACGTCTTGTCGAACGTGAAGTTGGGCTGAGCAACGGCATTCGCCTGGCGGCGGTAGGTGCCGAAGAACCAGACCTTGTCCTTCTTGATCGGGCCACCGGCGTTGATGTCGTTGTCGTAGTACGTCGAGATCTCGTTGCTGTGCGCGCGGATCGGCGAGTTGTTGAACGCCGTCGGCACGATGTACGAATCGGGGATGTTCGAGCCCTGCAGGGAGTTGTTGTACCAGTCGAGGTGATATTCGGCCTGGAACGTGTTGCTGCCCGAGCGGGCGATGAACTGGCTCTGCACGCCGGGGTTCGGCATTTCCGCCGACTGGCCGGTGGTGCCGAGGAACGCTTCTTCGAGCGAGGCGTAGTCGAAGTAGAAGCCGGCGCCGCCGGTGCCTTCCACGGTGTTGATGCCTTCGATCAGCACGCGCACCTGGCCGGTCTGGCCATAGGCGCTGTAGCCGGTCTGCGTGCCGGCGCGGTTGCCGCCGACGTCGATGCGGCCCATCTGCACGGCCGGGGTGACCGCGAGCAATGCCCACATGTCACGGCCGTTCGGGATCGACTGCAACTGCTCCATCTTGAAGTTCTGCTGCACGCGCGTCGTGCTGGTGTCGATCACCGGCGACGAACCGCTGACCGTCACGGTCTCCTGCAACGTCGCGAGGCTGAGCTCGACGTTCACCTGCGCGGTGAAGCCCAGGCCGATCGATACGGCGTCGCGCTTGAACGTGTTGAAGCCGGCAAGCTCAAAGCTCACCGAGTAGGTGCCGGGAGGCACCGCCGGGAAACGGTAGTTGCCCGTTTCCGAGGTCACCGTCGTCTGCGCACCGAGGAGCGCCGGACTGGTGGCCGTGACCGTCACGCCAGGCAGAACCGCGCTCTGCGCATCCGTGACGCGACCCTGAATCGTACCCGTGCTGCTGGCGCCACCGCCCTATGCGAACGCGGAACCCGCGAACGACACGACGACCGCCAAGGCCCAAAGGGCCTTTGTCCAACTCTTCATGCTTCGATTCCTTCTGTGGGGAAGTCCCACCCGGTCCTGCAATCGGCGCAGGGCCAGACAGGCCAGACTTCTTGCAAATCACCCGACCAACAACAACGATGCGACAGTTCACTTACAGTGGGGCTCATCACCCCAAACGGCAGTTACAAATATATCAAACGTTACCGTAGGCAGCGAGCGAGATGTGACCCAGAGGCTTGAACCTCAGGGATTGAAGCCCCTGTCAGTTGACGAAGCGCGTGATCAACAGACCCGAGAAGATGGCGCCGGCGCCCGCGATCTGGCTGGCGGAGATCGGCTCGGCGAGCCAGACGGCCGCCACGATCATCGCGACCACGGGGGTCAGGTAGCTGTAGACCGAGGTTCGCGATCCGCCCAGCTTCTTCAGGCCGGTATACCAGATGAAGTACGACAGGTTGAGCGCCAGCAGCGCCGACCCCAGCATCAACCCCCAACTGGTGGCCGAGATCGATCGCCACTCAACCTTCAGCAGGACCGGCATCATTGTTGTGATGTACATCGCCGCGCCCAGCGAAAAGGTCAGGCCAATCACGGTCAGCGCCGAGTGCCGGCGCAGAATCGGCTGTGACGCCACCGAGTAGACCGACCAGCAGATCACGCCGGCGATCATCAGCGCATCACCGGTCAGCGTCTGCGCCGAGAGCGCGACGCCGTAGCCGACGACCAGGTACAAACCGATCAGGGCCATGACCACGCCGGCCCAGCGCACCGGCTTGATGCGCTCGTGCCCGGCGAGCGACGAGAGCATGGCGATCACAATCGGCGACGAGCCCACAATCAGCGAGCCGTTGGCGACGCTGGTGCGCCGCACGCCGCCGACAAAGCAGAGTTGATAGAGGAAGGTTCCGACCGCGGCAAGAAACAGCAGCTGCAGCCAGTCCGTGCGGGTCAACGGCGCCCGCTGCCGCTCGCTGTCACGCTGCCACCAGATCACGGCCAGGAACACCACGCTGCCAATCAGCAGCCGCATGGCGTTGAAGGGAATTTCCGGAAAGTCGCGCAACGCCACCTTGACCACCGAGAAGTTGCTGCCCCAGATGAGAACCATCAGCAGCAGCGCGCCGTCGAGCAGGGTCAAGGCCAAGCGGGGATTGTATCCGTACAGAGCAAACGGGAGCTGCGCCGCATGGCGCGCTCCCGTTTGTGAAAAACCCTGCGCTCGAAATTCCGAGCGGTTACGTTCCTTAGCCGCCGAAGGGCTTGATGAAGAACAGGATCAGCGAGATGAGCAGCACGTAAATAACCAGCGACTCGATCAGCACGAGACCGAGAATCAGCGAACCGCGGATATCGCCGGCGGCGCCGGGGTTACGCGCAATCGCTTCAGCGGCAGAGGCGACGGCCTTGCCCTGAGCCAGCGCAGCGCCGAAGGCGGCGATCGCCAGCGCGAAACCGGCGGTGATGATCGACCACTGGACCAACCCGGAATTGGCCGCGCCTGCGGCGGCTTCCTGGGCATAGACCGGTGAGGCCAGACCGAGGACCACGAACCCGAACATCAACGACAGCACAAACCGACTTGTTCTCAAGGAAAACGCCTCCATCTCAGACTTCTCACCGCTTCTACGGCAACGGCGACGCCAAGCGACGTCACACCTAATAGCATGGCCACCGGGTCGAGCTGCAAACGCACCATCATACCGTAGGCCGCGAGAGCCAGCATAGCATGCCTTGTGAAAAACTTCACTAAGTGGAAACGTGCCAGTTTTCGAGGGCTTTCGCCATCGGGTCGAAGACCCACAAATGCCTCGACACTGCCCCAGATGGCCCAGAACGACAACCCGACCAGCAGCCCGCCAGCGACCACCCCCAGGGGCACAGCCACGTTGCGAAACCACACCGCGCCTGCCATCGCGAAGAGCCCACAAACAAGCGCAGTGTCACGGGCGATGCGCGCGGTCACTTCTTGTTCGCTAGCTGCATCACACGGTAGACGTTGAGGATTCCAGCGGCGAGCCCCAGGAAGAACCCCAGGAACGACAGCCACGGCTTCGTAGCCAGCAGGCCGTCAAGCCAGTACCCGCCCCCAAAGCCCAGCACCAGCGCGAACACAAACGACATCCCGACCGTGCTGAGCTGGCCAATGAGCTGCCAGGTGGTCGGTGAAGTGGGCGCCATGCCCCTAGTGTAAGCTGCCAGTAGCTGCCCGATGCGCCTCGGCTGCAGTTCGGTGAGGATCATGAGTCGACACCCACTCGTTCGTCTCGTTGCCGGGGCTGCAAT